>NZ_DBHKXY010000011.1:0-17288 GCF_057315495.1 Eikenella sp. | reverse complement strand
GAACTATACGCCACCAAAATTACTTTGTCAAATACCTAAAAACAAAAATACCACTAGGAAGCACTAAATATCTAACATAAAACAAAATTTCATTAGCAGGAAATTGCGCAACATCTCTACCACCGACATTAATCACCCATTTCCCTGCTAAGCAGCGTAAAATATACGCCGTTAAAACATTCTATAGGTTTTTAGTATGAATTTCCCATTCCGCCAAGTTCCCTTCATCCGCCAGCGCCGGATGCGTAGAGACGATTTTTCCCGCCGCCTCATGCGCGAGCACACCCTCAGTGTTGATGACTTGATCTACCCCGTATTCGTGTTGGAGCAAGGTTCCGGAAACGAACCTATCCCTTCCATGCCCGGCATTGAGCGGCAGACCTTGGATAATCTGCTGCGACAAGCTGAGCAAGCTTGCGAACTGGGAATCCCGATGCTGGCCTTATTTCCTGCTTCCGTGCCACACAAAGATTTGACCGCCAGCGAAGCCTACAACCCGGAAGGCATCGTACCACGCACCATACGCGCCTTGCGTGAGCGCTTCCCGGAGCTGGGCGTGATGACTGATGTGGCGCTCGACCCCTACACCAGCCACGGACAAGACGGCCTAATTGACGAAAATGGCTACGTATTAAATGATGAAACTGTGAAAGTGTTGATCAAACAAGCGCTATGCCACGCCGAAGCCGGAGCACAAGTGATTGCTCCATCCGACATGATGGACGGCCGCATCGGCGCCATCCGTGAAGCCTTGGAAGATGCCGGCCACATCCACACCCGGTTGATGGCCTATTCTGCCAAATACGCTTCCGCCTTCTACGGCCCGTTCCGCGATGCAGTAGGCAGTAGCGCCAACTTAGGCAAGGCCGACAAACGCACTTATCAAATGGACCCCGCCAACAGCAACGAAGCCTTACACGAAATCGCGCTCGACCTACAGGAAGGCGCAGATATGGTGATGGTGAAGCCCGGCCTGCCCTATCTCGATGTTATCCGCCGCGTGAAAGACCAATTCGGCGTGCCCACCTATGCCTACCAAGTGTCCGGCGAATACGCCATGCTCCAAGCCGCAATCCAAAACGGCTGGCTGGACGGCAACAAAGTTATCCTTGAAAGCCTGCTCGCCTTCAAACGTGCTGGCGCAGACGGCATTCTCACCTACTATGCCATCGAAGCAGCCAAACAGCTGAAGCAGCAAGGCTAACTGCCCCGCCATATTAAAGGCTACCTGAAAGTTGGTACACCGCTTTCAGGTAGCCTTATTGGCAAAATTACTCACTTCAGACAAACTTCAGGCAGCCTCTATATAGTGGATTAACAAAAATCATGGCAAGGCGGCGAGCCGCAGACAGTACACACGTTACGGCAAGGCGAGCCAACGCCGTACTGGTTTTTGTTAATTCACTATACATGCACTCAGGCTACCTGAAATCCCTATTCCCCAGCCAGTCTATTCTGCCGCCGATTGATTTCGCCCACCAGCCGCAGCAAAGCATAAGCACTTGCTGCCGTTAGCCAAGCCGACAGCGTAAACAGCAACAGCCTGACACCCCATTCCCCGCCCTGCGTTTCCCAGCCTGCCGATATCTCGGAAAACCGGCTCAACGCCATGCTGCCGAGCAGGCAGAACCACCAAATTTTCAGCCATATGCTGTCCGGCTCACTATCTACCGACCCGTTTACCCAAATTTCCTTCACCGCCTGATAGGGCAGAAACAGATGGATAATCGGCACGAAAAAACCGCCCACTGCCCAAGCCGGGCTCACCTGCATTCCCCGCGCCCCCAAAGCCCGCGCATTGCAGGCTGCGCGGTACAGCCAGCACAAAAATACCAAACCCGAACACAACAGCAAGCCAGTCAGCACCCAAGTTACCAACTCTGCCACTCCCGCTAAACTGTTGGACTCCCCTGCCGATAACTCCAGCCAACCCAGTGCCTTCAGCAAAGCCATCCCTGTCATCAGCAGCCAACCCAATAATTGGCTCAGGCACACCAATGCCGCCAGCAGCTGCGCCAGTTGGGTAAGGCTGCCGTTTGAGCGAAAAGTGTATTCGCGTTGTCGTTTAGTCATCATATTACCCTTTGGGTTAAACAGTTGAGGCTACCTGAAAACCCTCACTATACTTTTCAGGTAGCCTCAACCCCTACAAAACTGACCATCCCAGCAGCTTCAGCAGTTTTCATGCCAAATTGTGTCATTCTGGCCAAGCAAGCAAACGCTACCTGAAATCCATCCAATCTTTTCAGGTAGCCTTTCTGTATTCAAACCACTTCAGGCGACAATCACACGCCCTGTTTCAAGCTGGCTTCGATGAAGTCGTCCAAATCGCCGTCGAGCACGGCTTTGGTGTTGCCGGTTTCGTGGCCGGTGCGCAAGTCTTTGATACGGGAAGAATCGAGCACATAGGAGCGGATTTGGCTGCCCCAGCCCACGTCTGATTTGCCTTCTTCCAGTGCCTGTTTTTCTTCGTTGCGTTTGCGCATTTCCAGCTCGAACAGTTTGGCACGCAGCATTTCTTCGCACACGCGGCGGTTGTCGTGCTGCGAGCGGCTGTTTTGCGACTGCACCACGATGCCGGTAGGAATATGCGTCATGCGAACAGCGGAGTCGGTTTTGTTGATGTGCTGGCCACCGGCACCGGATGCGCGGAAGGTGTCGGTACGCACGTCTGCCGGGTTGATTTCCACTTCGAAGCTGTCGTCCACTTCGGGATAGACGAACACGGAGGCGAAGGAGGTGTGACGTTTGTTGTTGGAGTCGAAGGGAGAGTGGCGCACCAGGCGGTGCACGCCGGTTTCGGTGCGCAACAGGCCGTAGGCGTATTCGCCTTCCAAGCGGATGGTGGCGCGGTTGATACCGGCGATTTCGCCGTCGTCCTGCTCCATGATTTCCACTTTGAAGCCTTTACGCTCGCCATAGCGCACATACATACGCAGCAGCATGCCGGCCCAATCTTCGGCTTCGGTGCCGCCGGCGCCGGCCGTGATGTCGATAAAGCAGTTGTTCACGTCGGCAGGCTGGTTGAACATGCGCTTGAATTCGAGCTCGGCCATTTGTTTTTCCAGCTCAGCCACGTCCTCCTCAATCGCAGCGAAGCTGTCTTCATCACCCTCTTCCAGCGCCATATCGATGAGTAGGCGGTTGTCGTCGATGCCGCTGGCGATATTGTCGAGCGTGAGCACGATGCCTT
The DNA here is from genome assembly GCF_057315495.1 of Eikenella sp. NCBI lineage: Bacteria > Pseudomonadati > Pseudomonadota > Betaproteobacteria > Neisseriales > Neisseriaceae > Eikenella > Eikenella sp. The sequence continues at coordinate 14,095 of NZ_DBHKXY010000011.1, read as the reverse complement.
CGAGCACTTTGCGCTCTTTACCGATTTCTTGGGCACGTTTGGGATCGTTCCAAAGCTCAGGGTCTTCGGAGAGGCCGACCACTTCTTCCAGTCGGTCTTTTTTGCCGTCGTAATCGAGATACACGCGAATTTCGCCGCTGCGTTTTTCTAAATCGGCGAGGGTGTTGTTGAGTAGGTTGATGCGTTCGGCTTCCATGATTATTGTCTGGGTGTTTAATGCGTTAAATTCAGGGGGCGTATTGTAACAGATTCAGGAAGAACGCCCGAAAAGCAGTGGTAGTATTTTTCAGGTAGCCTTTAATCCATGAGGCTACCTGAAAAAGCGCAGCCCCCGAATTCTCCTCTATTTAGAATTCGGGGGCTGCTTTTAGCAGATTTGTCTAAACTGTGTTCAGACCGGTTTGCTGCAACCGATTAGTACGGCTCTTTCAGGTCGAATTTCTTACCAGCAACCTGACCGTAGATCAGCCAGCCGAAGAAGGTTACCAAACCGCCGCCGAGCATAGCTTCGGCACCTGAACCATACAGGGCATAGAAGCTGTAGATGTTACCAATCAGGGCAACGAAAGTGGTTACTTTCAATTCGCCAGCCGGTACGTTGCTGACTTTCTGCATTACATACAGGGCAGACATAGACAATACGTAGGGCACGAGGTTGGTTACCACAGCGAGGTTTACCAATACGTCGAACTGTTCGCTCAAGCTCGGGCTCATGGTCATCAGGGAGAGCAGAGTTTGCACCACGCACAAGATGATCATACCTACCAGCGGAGTGTTAGATTTGGTAACAGAGCTGAATACTTTCGGGAAGTAGCCTTCGTCGGCACTGGATTTAAACACTTGAGCCACGGTGAACTGCCAACCCAACAGAGAACCAGTACAAGCCAGCACCATCAAACCCATTACCACTTTACCGATGGTCGGGTTGAAGATTTGGGCAAATACCAAACCGAATGGGCCATCAGAAGCAGCCAAAGCAGGATTGTCTACAATACCAGCCACCACGTTGGTAGAAACGATATAGATTACCGCAGTCATCATGGTACCGCCCAATACAGCGATCGGTACGTTTTTCTCGGGGTTTTCTACAGCATCGGAGTTAGCACAGGCAGATTCCAAGCCAAGGAATGACCACAGAGTGATTGAGATGGATTTCGGCAGAGCTTCAAACACACCATAGTTATGCGGGTTCCAAGCAGCAGCGTATTTAGCACCATCAAACCAGAACCAACCAATAATGGAGATACCAACCACTGGAATTACCACACCCCACACAGTGAAGCCACCGATCTTACCAGTAATGGAAGGACCACCAAAGTTAGCCACTGTGGTAACCCATACGAAGATAATGGTCCACATGGTTACTTGTTGCGGAGAAAGCTGCCATTCCATCAACTGAGCAAGATAACCCACTGCAGTGATGGCGATAGCGATGTTGGCGATTACCAGGGAAACGGCATAGGTATAGTTGGCAATAAAGTTACCAGATTTACCGAAGGCATACTCGGCATAACCACCCATACCACCGGGGTTTTTACTAAAGCGACCGCACTTAGCGAACGCATAAGCCAAAGCCAGAGAACCACCTGCGGTAACCAGCCATGACAAAATAGAAATCGTACCAACCTGAGCCAATTTGGTCGGCAACATGATGATGCCTGAGCCCATCATATTCACCATGGTGAGAATGGTCAGTTGTACCACACCCATCTTGTTTTGAGAGGTTGACATAATACTTAATCCTTCTTAATGCGGCAGGCGGGTTTGGCCAATATTCCGGCGAAGCCTGCGCTGCCGCGCAATCAAATTTATCTAACAAAGGCTACCTGAAACCGTTTCAGGTAGCCTGATACGGCTTATTAGCCTTTAACCACTACGTGACCGAAGGCACGGCGGCTGCCGTCTTCCACAGTCTGCAGATATACACCTTGCAGCTCGGGTTCGAAACCAGGCAAGCAGTTGATGCCTTCTTCGAGAGCCAGGAAGTATTTCTGCACTGCACCGCCCCAAACTTCGCCCGGGATGGTGCACAGTACGCCCGGAGGATAGGGCAGAGCACCTTCAGCAGCGATTTGACCAGCGATTTCGCTCAAGCGAACCAGTTTCACTTCGTTGCGGATGAAGGCTTGCTGTGCATCGTAGGGCAACATGGCTTGTTTCGGCCAGCCGTCGGCACGGAACATCTCGCTCTGCAACTGTTTCATGTTGTTGCGTTTGTAGAAGTCGTGCATTTCTTGGCACAGGCGACGGATGGTGTAGCCTTTGTAGTACTCGGCGTTGCGACCGTATACAGTGGGCACCACTTCGCTCATCGGGCTGTCGGCTTCAATGTGTTTTTCGAAGCGAGAGATCAGAGCAACCAAGTGTTCCATCTTAGCCAGATCTTCGGCCGGGGTCATCAGGAACAGAATGGAGTTCAAGTCGCATTTTTCCGGAACGATACCGTTATCGCGCAAGAAGTTGGCCAAAATGGTGGCCGGTACGCCGAAGTCTTCGTATTCACCGGTTTCCACGTTGATACCCGGAGTGGTCAACAGGAATTTGCACGGGTCAACAAAGTATTGGCCTTTACCGTAGCCGGGGAAGGAGTGCCATTTAGCGCCCGGTTCAAATTCGAAGAAGCGCAGGTCGTTGGCAATCTTCTCGGTCGGGTAAGATTCCCACGGTTTGCCGTCGATGGTTTCCGGAATAAACGGTTTGATCAGTTTGCAGCTTGCACGCAGCATCTTACGAGCTTCAATACCTACGGTTACGCAGTCGCGCCACAGATTGCGGCCTACCTCGCCATCCAAAACTCGAGCGTTCACGTCCAGAGAAGCGAACATCGGGTAGAACGGGCTGGTAGAAGCATGAATCATGAACGCATTATTGAAGCGTTTGTGGCTGCAATAGCGTTTCTGACCTTTAATGTGGCTGTCTTTTTTGTGAATCTGAGAAGCTTGAGAGAAGCCGGCCAGTTGTTTGTGTACGGATTGGGTAACGAAGATGCCAGGATCGTTTTCGTTCAGTTCCAGCAGCATCGGTGAGCAGTCGCGCATCATTGGGATGAATTGCTCGTAACCTACCCAAGCAGAGTCGAACAGAATGTAGTCGCACAAGTGACCGATGCGGTCTACTACTTGGCGAGCATTGTAGATGGTACCGTCGTAAGTACCCAACTGAATAATAGCCAAGCGGAACGGACGTTCTTCTTTAGCACGTTCCGGAGCAACTTTAGCCAGCTGTTCGCGGATGTAGGCTTCTTCGAAGCAAGCGTTGTCGATACCGCCGATGAAGCCGTAGGGATTACGAGTAGTTTGCAGATAAACCGGAATAGCACCGCCAGTGATCAGCGCGCCAATGGTGTTAGATTTGTGGTTGTTACGGTCGAACAATACCAAGTCGCCTTTAGCCAGCAGGGCGTTGGTTACCACTTTGTTAGAAGAGGAAGTACCGTTCAGAACGAAGTAGGTCTTGTCGGCATTAAACACTTTAGCAGCGTGTTGTTGAGCTGCACAGGCAGGACCTTCATGAATCAGCAAGTCGCCCAAGCGAACGTCGGCGTTGCACAAGTCAGCGCGGAATACGTTTTCACCGAAGAATTCGTAGAATTCGCGACCGGCAGGATGTTTACGGTAGAACTGACCACCTTGGTGTCCCGGGCAGTCGAACTGAGCGTTACCGATACCTACATACTGCTTCAGTGCGCCGAAGAAGGGAGGAGCAAGTTTAGAACCATATTGGTTTACGGCAGTGTCTACTTGGCGGCCGTAGTACTCTTCGTTGCCGCGGCCCAATTGAATCACACCGTTCACACGGGTCAACAGGCTTTCAGGTACGCTTTCACCAGGTTGCAGAGCAACAAATACCGGAATGCCGAAGCCGGTGGCTTCAACCTGCTCTACAGCCTTAGCTGCATCAGCAGTAGAAGCAACAACAGCACCAATACCTGCGAGGTCGGCACCTTGCACGTCCACCACATCTAACTGAGTGGTGAAGCCCTGTTGAACAGACGGGCTAGCCGCTACTTTCAAAAACGTCATATCAAACTCCTATATGTTAAAAACACCACCGCCAAATCACAGCGGCAGCAATGGGAAAAACTCTTTATTTGGAGTGATGAGTGTATGTTTTGCGTTTTTTGTGTAGTTTTGTGAATCAGCCTTCTGGCTCTGCACCTCATCTAAACAAATTTTAGCACTTTGCTTTTTATTAACCAAGTAACAAACTGCTGAATTCCAATGCGTTTAAATGAATGTGGCTCACATCTCTATTTCTTCTATTGCCAACATAGCGCAATTCTTAAAATTTTTTTCTTACTGCGCGGCGAAATAGTAGCATAACTGCCAAACAACTGCCAAATGTTTTTCACTAGAAAAACAGCAGAAAACGCCTCTATTGGCCGTAAGTCTATTATTTGTAAAAATAAGTTATGTAAAAATTTCTTTACATGAAATAGGAAATATTCCTGTTCAGAAGGAAAATCCGGCTGAAAAAGCTAAAAAGGCTACCTGAAATTTCAGGTAGCCTTTTTATTAGCGCATTATTAAAACCATGTTATCAAATGGGCTGGGTATTTCTTTCCAGCCATTCTTTGGCTGCGCCTTCAGTGTGCGGAGCAAGTTTTTCGCGTACAAGAGCATGATAGTCATTGAGCCAAGCAGCTTCTTCATCACTCAACATACTGCGTTCAATTAACTGCGTATCAATCGGGCACAGGGTAAGCTGCTCAAAGCATAGGTATTGGCCAAATTCGGTTTCCTTCGGCTGTTTCACGCGGCGATGCACCACCAGGTTTTCAATACGAATACCCCATTTGCCTGGACGGTACAAACCAGGCTCATTGGAGGTAATCATATTTTCTTTCATGTTATTGCACTTGAGGCCGGAGGTATTGTAGGCAATTTTCTGTGGGCCTTGGTGCACATTGAGGAAATAGCCCACACCATGTCCGGTACCATGGCCATAGTCGCACTGCTCTTTCCATAGCGGTGCACGGCAGATAGCATCCAAAATCTGGCCAGATAGATTTTCCGGGAATATGGCTTCAGCCAAGGCGATATGCGCTTTGAGCACGAGAGTGTAGTCGCGCTTCTGCTCGGCAGTAGGCTTGCCGATGGGGATAACGCGGGTAATATCAGTCGTGCCATCCAGATAGTGTGCGCCGGAGTCGATCAGCAGAATGCCCTGCCCTTTGATGGTGCTATGGTATTCGGGGGTGGCAGCATAATGCGGTAAGGCAGCATTTTCATTGAAGCCGGCAATAGTATCGAAGCTGAGCGAAATGTAATCGGCCTGACGGCTGCGGTGGTCGATTAACATGGTGTCAATATCCAGCTCGGTAACGGTTTCGCCGGCAGCCAGTTTCCGCTCCAGCTCGGCAAAGAAGCCGCACAAAGCCACACCATCGCGCACCATGGCGTTTTTAGTGTGCTCGATTTCAGCTTCAGGCTTGCAGGCTTTAAACAGAGTGCTGGGATTGATGTTTTCAATAACACGTACGCCAGCGGGTAGTTTACCCAAAGTGTAAACGGCGGTGCGATCGGGATCGACCAGGAGGCTGCCGCTGAGTTTGCCCACGGCATCCACCACGCTGCGGTATTCGGCCACATCGATTTTGGCTTCGCTCAGCACTTTGTGGCAAGCATCGGTAAGTTTGGCGGGATTCACAAACAGAGTGGCCCGTTCGGCATCAATCAGCAAATAGGAGATAAACAGCGGATTAAACGGCACGTCGTTGCAGCGCAGATTAGTAATCCACGCGATATCGTCGAGCGAAGAAACCAAATGGTAGTCTGCGCCAAGTTCTTTCATGGCAGCACGCACACGGGCAAGTTTTTCCGACACGCTCTCGGGTTCGAAACGGGCTTCATGCACGAAAATCAGATTCTCCGGCAAGCCAGGGCGGTCGTGCCAGAAGCTGTTGAGCAGATCAATATCAAGCCGCAGATGGATGTTCTTCCTCGCAAAATCGGCTTGCATTTCATGCTTGAACGAGAGTGATAGACCATCTGCCGGGATACCGACTACAGAGTTTTCAGGTAGCCTTTCAGCCAGAGATTCAATCATAGTAGGATAGCCCTGGCCCAGTTTTTGCAACACAAAACCGCTGCCTTCAAGCTGGCGTTTAGACTGTTCCCAATAGCGGCTGTCCACCCATAATTCGGCAAAATCGGCGCTCACGGCCAGCGTACCAACCGAGCCGTCAAAGCCGGACAGCCAAATACGGCCGCGCCAATGTTCGGGTAGGTATTCGGAAATATGCGGGTCGGCGGAGGGCGCGATCCAAACATCGATCTTCTGTTCTTTCATCGCTTGCCGCAGGGCGGCGAGACGTTGCGCGTGAATATTACTCATAGCTTACTCCTTTGACAGTTGCTGGAAAGATGCTGCTGATGCAAGGTGTTGCTGCTTTAAACTTGCCTGATTGAAGTGTGCATGGCTACCAGCTATTGTTTTCATATTAAGTACCGCCGGCAACTGTAAGGCTACCTGAAAATGACTCGCTTGCAAAGCAGCAAATATAATTTTCAAATGCAAAATCCATACATCATCTTGCTCAACACGAGAGCATAAAGAAAACCGCTGCGGCAACATTGGCCTACAGCGGTTTTAATGATTGGATAGCTTCAGGCTACCTGAAAATTATTTCATACCGAATACTCTTCTTCCTTCTATACCAGACCAATTTGACTTATGGAGAAAAATAATTCGTCTGAAATGATTTAATCTACATCACGCAGCATACGGTTCAACATCGGCATCATCACCATCAGCAACACGCCACCGCCGATACCCAATGCACCGAGCAGGACGTAAAACTCTACAGCTTTTTCCGGCACATAGCACTCGTCCACCAACACCCCACCCAAAGTGAAACCCAGCGACAAGGTCAGGAAATTGAACGACACCATCTGCGTTTTAAACGATTGCGGTGCGATTTTGGTGGCAAACGACAGCGAAATCGGCGAAAGCAGCAATTCAGAAATGGTGATGGTGAGCAGCAGCAGCGCCATGATGGTGAGCGGCATCACTTTTCCGGTCGATAAGAACGGGATGAAACACAAATAAGACACGCCCAAAATAATCATGGCCATGGTGAATTTCATCGGCGTTCTCGGCTGACGGTGGCCCATTTTGGTCCACAAAGCTGCCATCACGCCGGCAAACACAATCACCCACAAACTCTGCAAAGAGCTCAACCAAGCCACGGGAATTTCAAACCCGCCCACCACGCGCTGTGAAGTTTGGTCGAAATACACGGTAACCACCGTGAACACCTGCGACCATACCGCCCAGAACAAGCACATCACAATAAACAGCGGCACATAGGCCAGCATATGCTGTTTCTCGGTTTTGGTAACCTGAGAATCGCAAAACAGACGTACGAAATACAGCAGGCTGGTAAGAATTACTGTACCCAATAGAACTTGTGAGAAGTTATCCAAACGCAGCAAGCCAGTGGCGATACAGCCACCGATTACTGCCAACCCGGCAGCAGCCACACCGAGTGCAACGCCGTATTTCTGTTTGGGCAGCGGATTGGCCGGCGGGGTATGCGGCAGGGAAACACGGCCACGCCAGTATTGCCACAAACCAAAAGCCATGCCCACGGCAGCAGCGCCGAAACCATAGTGGAAACCGAATTGCACCTGCAATACGCCCACAATCAGCGGGCCGACAAAGCCGCCGATATTGATGGCAGTGTAGAAAATGGAAAAACCGGCATCGCGCAAATCACGTGTGGATTCAGACTCATATAGTGAACCCACCATCGCACCGGCGGAAGACTTCACCCCGCCACTGCCCAAAGCAATCAGCAACAGGCCGATCACCAAACCACTCATATTGGGCAAGGCTGACAATACAACGTGCCCCAGCATCACCACCACGCCAGACAAAAACAGCGTTTTTTCTGCGCCCAAGATACGGTCAGACAGCCAACCGCTCAGGATGGTGGCCAGATAGATACTGCCGTTATATGCACCCACGATGCCGGCAGCCTTGGTTTCATCCATGCCCAAGCCGCCCTTGGAAACCTCGTAATACAAATAAATCAGCAGGATGGCCTGCATGCCGTAAAACGAGAAACGTTCCCACAGCTCGATGTGGAATAAAGTACCCAGCTGGCGCGGGTGGCCGAAAAATTTGCCTTGATCTTCTCCACCCGTGGGGGAAGGAGTGGCAAGCTGTTCATTGGTTGGTGTAGTCATAAGGTGTTCCTTACTAATGATCTGTTTTTCTATGCCTGAATACAGGCTACCTAAAAAATGCTGCGTTGCGCCCATCCAACCATGGCAAGCCTGCTTCCGGCCAAGCGGCACTGTTGCAACAAAAAAATAATTCCTCCTTTGGCAGAAAAATACGGGCGGTATCCAAATGAAAGCCGCATCCGTTTTCTCTTGCACAAAGGGGGACTTGGTGCGACAAATATTAGTATGCACTGCGCCTGCGTGCAAGCATAAATTTGCATTTCCCAACATTTATTTTCCCAGCGGCCAAACCAAAATGCTTTACAGGCGCCGAATACCGTGCCTTTCGGGGATTTTCGGGCAAACCGGATAGAGTGTGCCGCCTAGTGATTTTCTCGTTCTTATATAGCGGTAAAGGCTACCTGAAAATGTGCGTTGGGGTTTGCCCACGTCGGCATAGGGGGCAACGGCCACATGGGCATCGGCCAATACTTTTTTGCTGTCGGCATCGAGCTTGGCCTCATCCACAAACAGGGTGGCTTCTTTGCCGCTAATCAGCAGATAAGACAGGAAAATCGGGTCGTATGGTACGTCGCTGCCGCGCAGGTTGGTAATCCAGGCGATATCGTCCAGACCGGATACCAAGTGGTGGTCGGCACCAGCTGCCTGCATGGCTTGGCGGATGCGTTCGATTTTCTGGGCGGTGCTTTCGGGCACAAACTGGGCTTTCTGGGCGAATACGGGCTTATCGGATGCGCCGGGGCGGTCGGTCCAGATATCGTCCAGTAAATCAATATCGTGGCGCAGGCTGATTCCTGCTTTGCCCAGCTGGCTTTCCAAATAGCGTTTTTCGCTCAGCGACAATACATCGGGAGCAATGCCGACCACAGCGCCGGATTTCAGGTTTTTAATCAGGGAATCCACATGGGGCGTGCCGGTAACGAGTTTGCCCAGCACGGTGCCGGTGCCGGCTAGGCAATCTTCTGCGTGCTCCCAATAGCGGCCGTCCACCCACAATTCGGAAATATCGGCGGTGGTAATCAGCGTGCCGGCGCCGGTGAGCCAGTAGCGGCCTTCCCAGCGGGCTGGCAGGTATTCGGAAAGATGCGGGTCGGCGGTGGGGATAATCCAGGCGTCGATGTTTTTTGCTTTCATGGCGGCGCGCAAGGCAGCCAAGCGTTGAGCATAAGATGCGGTTATTTCAATTACTCCTTGTATAATATGTATTTTTTTAATTTCCCACTGCAACAGTAGGCGCAGCTACACCCCCGGCCTGCAATCGGGTGCAATCGGATACGGGCGGAAGTGTGGAAAATTAAGTTTGAATCGGTTGAATGAGCGTCGCTCCGTAGAAACTTCGCTCCATGATGCTTTCGCTATGTTGAAGTTGCATTTTCAGGTAGCCTCACTTTGGAGTCTGTTGAGGCTACCTGAAAACCGCTAGGCTTTAATCTACGTCGTGCAGCAGTTGGTTGAGTTTCGGCAACAGTAGCAGCAAGATCGCAAAGGAACCGATGCCTAAACCGGCCAAGATAATGAAATACTGGGTAGCTGTATCATCTGTATAGAGCTGGTCACCCAGCACCCCGCCCAGTGTGAAACCGAGGGAAAGGGTGAGGAAGTTGAACGCAACCATTTGGGTTTTAAACGCTTTCGGCGCAACCTTAAGTGGCAAATGAGAGGGAAATCGGCGAAAGCAACAGCTCAGAGATAGTGATCACCAGCAACAACAACATTAAGACAAAAAACGGCATCGGCGTACCAGAAGAGAGGAAGGGTACGAAGCCTAAGTAGCCTAAGCCCAGCAGCAGCATGGCTAAAGTGAATTTCATCTGAGATTTCGGCTGACGCGTGCCCATTCTAGTCCACAAGGCCGCCATCACACTGGCCAGCACAATCACCACCAAACTCTGATAAGTCACCAGCCAAGCCACCGGCACAGTAAAGCTGCCGAAAGTGCGCGGCACAGTTTTATCGAAATACAGGGTTACAGAACTATACACTTGGGAATAAATCGCCCAGAACAGGCACATGGCAATAAACAGCGGCACATACGCAATAATATGGCGCTTGTCGGCCTCGGTGGCCTGTTTATCGTTAAACATCATGAAGAAATAACCAATACTGATGCAGCTTATTGCTCCCAGCAAAATACTGGAGAAATTGTCCAGACGCAGGATATTGGCTGCAATCAAACCGCCAACAACAGCCACGATAGCTACAGCCATGCCGATGGCTTTACCGCGCTGCTCTTTGGGCAATGGATTGGGCAGCGGCAAGTCCGGTAGTTTACTCTTACCTTTAATAAAGAGAGTCAAACCAATCGCCATACCCACCACCGCACCGGCAAATGCCATGCGGAAACCCATATTGGATTGCAGGTAGCCTGCCACTAGTGAGCCACAGAAACTGCCGATATTGATGCCTGTATAGAAAATGGAGAAACCGGCATCGCGCAGATTACGAGTAGATTCATCTTCATACAGAGAGCCCACCAAGGTGCTACAGGCAGATTTCACACCACCACTACCCAAGGCGATAAACGGCAAACCAGCCAAACTACCCACACCAGAAATCATCACCAACAGGATATGCCCCACCAGCATGGTGGCAACCGCAAAGAATAAAGTATTTTTAGACCCGATCACGCGGTCGGCTAGCCAACCGCCGATAATGGTGGAAAGATAGATACTGCCGCTATAGGCGCCAACAATACCCACAGCCAGCGCCTTAGGCATAGCCAAGCCGCCTTGGCTCAATTGATAAGACAGATAAATTACCAGAATGGCCTGCATGCTGTAGAACGAGAACCGTTCCCACAGCTCAACTTGGAATAGTGTTCCCAGCTGATGCGGATGGCCGAAGAATTTTTTCTCGGTCGACGTACTCATTATTAACGCCCTTAAATATTACTTATATTTGTAAATACAGCAACATCCATCCAAATCATCTGTGCGGCACGGGGCTTTTGGCCATACTACTCCAACACATCAAATTATCTTTATTGCAAACCAACCCCATGCTTCACACAACGACCTTGCAAACTGCTACTGTTTCGGGAATCTGCCCGAAGGCAGATTCCCGGATCGCTCTTACACACAAAGCTAGCTGATACATTAGTCCACATCGTGCAGCAGGCGTTTGAGCATAGGCATCATTACAAACAGCACCACGGCAGAACCGATACCCATACCGGCCAACATGATGTAGTAGCTGGTGGCCGATTCGGCAGTATAGAGTTTGTCGCCCAACACACCGCCTAAGGTAAAGCCCAAAGACAAGCTTAGGAAGTTGAACGATACCATCTGGGTTTTAAACGCTTCAGGTGCAACTTTGGTAGCGAATGACAAGGAAATCGGCGAGAGCAGCAGTTCGGCCACAGTCAGCAGTACCAATATAACCATCAACACAACAATCGGCATTGGCGTACCAGTAGACAAGAAGGGAACGAAAGCCAAGTAAGCGATACCTGCTACCAATGCGGCCAAGGCGAATTTCATCTGAGATGAGGGCTGGCGTTTACCCATTTTTGTCCACAATGCAGCCATGGTACTTGCTAGCACGATAACGCTTAAGCTCTGGAAAGTAACTAACCAAGCAATCGGTACTTCAAAACTACCAAACTTGCGCGGTACAGTTTCTTCAAAATATACAGTTACCACACTATACATCTGCAAATACATCGCCCAGAACAAGCACATCACCACGAACAGGGGAACATAGGCAAGCAGATGGCGTTTGTCGGCCTCGGTGGAGTTTTTGTCACCAAACATCACGAAGAAGTAACCAATACTGATCACGCACACCAAACCCAACATCACGCTGGAGAAGTTGCTCAAATTCACCAAGCCTGAGCCGATTGCACCAGCAATCACGGCCAAAATAGCCGCCACGATGCCAATCACTTTACCGCGTTGTTCTTTAGGCAGAGGATTAGGAATCGGTGTTTCCGGCAATTTGCTGCGACCTTGCAACAAAGTAATCAAACAGAGCACCATGCCACCCATGGCAGCGGCAAAAGCCACACGGAAACCGTATTTAGGCTGCAGATAGCCCACCAGCAAGGTACCAATAAAGATACCTACGTTGATGGCAGTATAGAAAATGGAGAAACCGGCATCGCGCAGTTCACGTTCTGATTCATCTTCATAGAGCGAACCCACCATGGCACTGGCTGTGGCTTTGAAACTACCACTACCCAAAGAGATGAATGGCAAGCCAATCAAGCTGGCATAGCCTGGTAGTAATACGAGGAGGACGGTACCGCCAAGCATCACAACGGTGGCCAACAGCAGGGTATTTTTGGTGCCGAGCACACGGTCAGCCAACCAACCACCCACGATAGTGGTCAAATAAATACTACCGCCATACACACCTACAATACCTGCAGCGAGTGACTGATCCATGCCCAAGCCACCGCCTTGGGTAGCCTTGTAATACAGATAAATCATCAAGAGAGATTGCCCGCCATAGAAGGCAAAGCGCTCCCACATCTCAATGTAGAACAGCGTACCCAACTGTCGCGGGTGGCCGAAGAATCTTTTTTCGGTCGACGTAGTCATCATAGCGTCCTCTTTAATAGGGTTCACTTGAAATCCGGCCAACCCGCCGAGTTACCTGGCGTTACAGCACTGAGACATCTGCCTTACAACATAAAAATGCCAGTGTTGGTATTCGTTGAATCGGCCATACTCTGTACAACGGCCACTTGCCGTTGCCGTTACAGTACTGCCGTCGGGTGATAAAGCTGCCGCCGAGCGGCACATGCTTTGACATCTCGGTTGGAGTAATGCAGCACAATTGCCGTATCAACCGAGAAAATTGTTAATGCAATCTTAATCTTCGCAATAATATTCGTCAAGAAACATTAACTTTTCCCATTGATACAAGTCACAAACGCCACAATAACTACCATATCACGCTTGTTTTCACTCAGATAATTTCACTGCTCAATAAAAATATCTTTTATTAAATTATATATTTAAATTAATTAAATCTATAAATAAACCTTCCGCCAACTGCAATGGCTGCCCATCTATTTTTGAAAACTTTTGTAAACATAAAAAGATATAGCCCTTATGGTTTGCTAAAAACTAAATCTAATTTTAGGCCGGTAATGTGTTCGCCACCCATGATATGAATTTGATTGCTACATTTTGGGTTTTCATGCCGTTAGATGGTTATCTACTTTTCAGGTAGCCTTTCTCTTGAAAAGCCGGCCATTTGCCTGATATGTATGCTATCTATCCACACCATAAGAGGAAAACCAACCATGATCAGCACTATCATCATTGGCTTCATCATCGGTATTTTGGCTAAATTTCTGTATCCTGGCGGGCAACGCTTGGGCATCATCATGACCACTCTGCTCGGCATCGGCGGCTCAGTGCTGGCCAGCTGGGTTGGGCAAACGATGGGCTGGTATGCCATCGGGCAGCCTGCTGGCTGGATTGCCTCCACGCTGGGTGCCATGGGTATTTTGGCTATCTTTGCAAGCCTGCGGAAATAAGGTCTCTGTCTCACCAAACAAACAAAAGCAGCCTCAACCGATAGCGGTTGGTAGGCTGCTTTGTTCGTGTTGGCGTGGTGCAGTAACTGTATTTGAGACCTATAGTGTTCACTCACCCCGCTGAATTAAAAGCTCACTGCCTTATTTTGATTTATATATTTGCGCAATAAAAGGCTACCTGAGACCTTTGCAAAATTCCCCAAAATCCCCTAAATTCCCATCAAGACATTTAGGGGATTTCTCATGAGCACCTTCTTCCGGCAAACCGCACAAGCCATGATTGCCAAACACATCGACCTCTTCCCACTATTGAAGTTGGATCAAGTGATTGATTGGCAACCGATCGAACAGTACCTGAATCGTCAAAGAACCCGTTACCTTCGAGACCACCGCGGCCGTCCCGCCTATCCCCTGT
>NZ_DBHKXY010000010.1:0-124221 GCF_057315495.1 Eikenella sp. | reverse complement strand
GCTAAAAATCTTGCGGGATTGGTGTGGAATTTAGGGCTAATCTAGTACAGCCCCTACTTTAGGCTACCTGAAGGTGGGAAGCCCCTTCCAGGTAGCCTAAAATATTTAAATGATTAGCAGTCCGCTTCTCCTCTATTAGGATAGAACGGCATATTCATCATAAGTGCTAATCACTATATTGCAAGCCTGTTATAGCCTCTTTAATTGGCATCGTCTTTCACAAACACGCGAATATAGTCAATCTCAGTCTGAGCAAAACGCAAGTCAGCAGCAGGATAACCCACGCCTCCCAAACTGCCGCCCACACCGCCTGTATACATGATGTTCCATGCCCGATGGGTACGGCCTTGCACTTTTGCATCAGTAATGAACCTGTTGTACAAGCCTGCACCATTTGCGTCGGTTCGGAATGTTTTGGTTACTACACCGTCAATCATAAACGTAATGATGGCTTCATCGGGCGTAGGAGCAGGTTCAACTATAAGGCTATACACATGATATGTCCCAGAAATATTGCTTACATGAACCGTATGGTTGCGTTCAGGCACATTTTTCCGTACCTGACCCAATTTATTATCCCAGAAGTGATTACTTTGTGTGGCCTGGTCTTTGCCATTAGCTTCAGCAAACAATTCATACATATCCAACTCTGCCACGCTTGCACCTTCATAAGATGTGAGCCACAAACCATGCCACAAGCCTACGTCATTGGCAGCTTTCGCCCGAACATCTACACGCAGATACAAGGGGTAATATACATCGGCATCACGGGATGTGAACGCACCAGACCACCAACCAAGATATCCGTTGGTTTGTTCACCGTCTGTACGCGGTACAGATACCAGCTTCAAGCTACCGTTTGACACGGTAATCTGTTCAGGGCGGTAAGTCTGAATCATCCCTTGTGGTTGGCCAAATTTTGCATAATAGGTTTTAGATACACCTTTAGGTGAGCCATAAGCAAACCATTTGTTGCTATCTAGCTGATTGCCATTGAACTCATCTCCACCATAATACCTCCAACCCGTCGGTGCAGGAATATTGGCAGCAGCATCAGCAGGTGTCGGCGTGGGTGTGGGTGTCGGTGCCGGTGTGGATATCGGTTTCGGATTAGTGGTAGGTGTGGGTGTCGGTGCCGGTGTGGATATCGGTTTCGGATTAGTGGTAGGCGCGGGCGTGGTAGCAGGCACGGGTACAGACTGGGAGGCAGGAGGTTGGGTATCAGATTTTTTCTTGCAGCCTACTAGAGCAAAGGTACACAAAACAGCAACAAGCAGAGGTTTATGAGACATAATGAATCCTCAAGAATTATAAAAATAGATTAAGTAAACATTTCTCAGACTAAACTGATGATCTGAAAATATAAACATGGCAACCCATGCACAATCAATTATAATGAAAACAAATAGACAAGTAAATTCACATGCATACACACTAAATATCCATGCAATGGCATTTCCGCTTCTCTGATATGTAGGAAATCGTCGCGTTGGTTACATCACACGAATCTAAGGCTACCTGAAAACCAAAAAATCGGTTTTCAGGTAGCCTTTACTATGCTTTCAAATAATTACTGCTTCATCGCATTCACCAGCGCATTCACGTTGTAGCGGAACATCTGCTCATAAGTGGCAGCGGAAGCGCCGCGGCTCAGAGCGTCGGAATAGAGCTTGCCGTTTACACGGATGCCGGTTTCACGCGAGATGCGTTCCACCATGCGCGAATCTTTGATGTTTTCACTAAACGCGGCGCGGATGCCCTGGCTGCGGATTTGGCGGATGAGGGCGGAAACCTGGCGGGCGGAAGGCTCGGCTTCGGTGCTCACGCCTTGCGGGGCGATGAATTCGATGCGGTAGCGTTTGCCCATGTAGTTGAAGGCATCGTGCCCGGTGAGCACTTTGCGCCGTGCCTGCGGCACGCTGTTGAATTGGGTTTGCGCCCATTGGTGCATGGCGTCGAGGCGGGCTTGGTAGCCGCTCAAGCGCTGCTGATAATACGCGCGGCCTTGCGGATCGACTTTAATCAGCGCGTCGGCCACGTTTTGGGCGTAGGTTTTCATCAGCACCGGGTCGTTCCACACGTGCGGGTCGAATTCGCCGTGATGATGGTGGCCGTGGTCATGACCGTGGCCGTGGTGGTCATGGTCGTGATCATCATCGTCGTGGTCTTCGGCCTTCATCGGCTGGATGTTTTTAGTGGCCTCGGCAAACGGCACGCCGCTTTGGCGGATGCCGCGCATCACCGCAGCCTGCTCAAAGCCCAAACCGTTCACCAACACCAGCTTGGCATTGCGGATGCGCTGCATATCGCGGCTGGTAAGATTGTAGGCATGCGCGTCTTGGTCGGGGCCGACCAGGTTGCTCACGTTCACGCGCTCGCCGCCCACCTGCTTGGCCACATCGCCCAAAATGCTGAAGCTCGACACCACTTCCACCGGCGCGGCATACAGGCTGCCGGAAAACAGCGCGGCAATCAGGCCGAGTTTCCAATGTTTCAAATTCATCTTTTACTCCTTATGTTTGTTTGTCATGTGAGCCTTCCGGCTCGTCCGTGGGGCTACCTGAAAGATTTCAGGTAGCCTTTTTACTAATGTGCGAATTTCAAAACAGAAAATTCACCACAAACGTACAATGCAGCGCCCCCTGCTGGCACAGCCGAACGGAGCGCGGTTTTTTGGGGAATAAGGGCTTGCATGCCCGAAGCGGCGCAGCTGCAAGTTGCGAGCCCGCCCGAAAAATCGTGCGAAGTGAGGGAAGTTTGGCAAAGCCAAACCTGTGCCCGCAGTCGCCTTTCTTTGCTTTCTTTCTTTGGCGAAGCAAAGAAAGAAAGTGCCCCGCGCCGGCATGAGGCGCAAAGGTGAACAAAATGGAATGGTGAGGCTACCTGAAAAATAATTTGTCTCGAAATCCAAAATATCGCTGCTAAAACTATCTGAACTAAAGGTTTAGTTTCGCAGAGCATTTTCAGGCAGCCTTCAAGCTGCTAGCTGCTAGCAGCTACGCCCGCAAATGCCTGCCGCGCCACCATTTAGGCAGCATCCCGCCCTCGCGCCCGATAAACAGCGACACGGCATACACGCCGCCCAGGCACAAAATAATCGCCGGGCCGGAAGGGATATCCACATGGTAGGAAAACAGCAGGCCGCAGAAGCTGCAGGCGAGTGCAATCAGCACCGCGAGTGCAATCAGCCCGCCCATGCTGCGCGACCACAGCCGCGCGGTAATCGCCGGCAGCATCATCACGCCCACCGACATCAGTGTGCCGATAGCCTGAAAGCCGGCCACCAAATTCAGCACCACCAGCATCAGAAACAGCACATGCCACAGCCCGCCGCGCCCGTTTACCGCGCGCAGAAACAGCGGATCGATGCTCTCCAGCATCAGCGGGCGGTAGATCAGCGCCAGCGCCAACACCGATACCGCGCTCACGCACAGCACCAAAATCAGCGAAGGCGTATCCACCGCCAGCACCGAACCAAACAAGAGATGCAGCAAATCCACATTGCTGCCGTAGCTGCTCACCAGCACCACGCCCAAGGCCAGGCTGGCCAGATAAAACGCGGCAAAATTTGCGTCTTCCTTCAAATTGGTGTGGCGGCTCACCAAGCCGGCGAGCAGCGCCATCGCCAGCCCGGCGGCAAAACCGCCCAGGCTCATGGCGGGCAGGCTGAGCGAACCGGCGGCAATATAGCCCGCCGCCGCGCCGGGCAGCACTGCGTGGCCGAGCGCATCGCCCACCAGGCTCATGCGCCGCATCACCAAAAACACGCCCACCGGCGCCGCGCCCACGGCCAGAAACAGCACGGAGGCAAGGGCATAGCGCATAAAATCGTCGGCAAAGGGTTCGATCAGGAGCTGGGAAAGAGTCATGGCGTGTGCTTATTCGGTTAGTATAGTGAATTAAATTTAAACCAGTACAGCGTTGGCTCGCCTTGCCGTACTATTTGTACTGTCTGCGGCTCGCCGCCTTATCCTGATTTAAATTTAATCCACTATAGATTAGGTTTTATTGTTTAGTTTCTTGGAAACTCATGCTTTCAGGTAGCCTGTTGGGCAGGCGGATGGCCGTTGGCAATGATTACGCCTTCGCCCACGGCGGTGCCGCCTTCCATAATCCAAAATTCCGTGCCGGGGCGTAGGGCGGAATAATCCACGCGGTCGGGGTAGAGGTAATCCAGCCTGGCTTGCAGCGGCTCGTCGAATCGGGTGTGCTCGAACGCGGCAAACACGATGCCGAGCAATTCGCGGCTGCCTTTGGGCGCGAAGTGCGGGCGGTAGCCTTCGGCGGGGAAGTGCGTGCGACTGCGGATGCGCTGCGGGAACGCTTCAACGGGAAAATCTTCGCTGCGGTTTCGAAAGAAAATAACGGTGGCGGCAAACATGGCGTTCAGGCTACCTGAAAACTCAAGCCGCGCACCATTCGCGCGGTTCGGTGCGGTGCATGGCTTCGGCAGCCTGTTTCAGGTAGCCTTCGGTGAGCACGTCGGCAGTGGCGCCGCTGACGATTTTTTCGCGGGCAATCAGGAAGGTGTAGGGGAAGTAGGCGCGCACCTGCTCATAATCGTGCAACACGGCAATCACGGCACGGCCTTCGTTTTGGTGGCATTGGCGCAATACTTCCAACAATTCATACGTGGTGCGCGCGTCCACGGCGTTGAAGGGCTCGTCCAGCAGCAGGAATTTGGCGTCTTGCACCAGCATGCGGGCAAACAGCACGCGCTGGAATTGGCCGTTGGAAAGCTGGCCGATGCTCCGGCGGGCAAAATCGGCCATGCCCACGCGCTCGAGTGCGGCGTGCACCCGTTCGCGTTGTGCGGGTTTGGTGCCGCCGAAAAAGCCGATTTCATACCACAAACCCATGGCGGCCAGCTCATATACGGAAATCGGCTGGCTGCGGTCGATATCGGATTGCTGGGGCAAATAAGCGATGTCGCGGCGGGCGATGCCTTGCCATTGCACGCTGCCGGTGCTGGTTCTCAACAGCCCCATGATGGCTTTGAGCAGGGTGGATTTGCCGGCGCCATTAGGCCCGAATACCGCCCACATGCTGCCCGGCGCAAATTCGCCGCAAATATGGTGCACGGCGGGATGGCGGCGATAACTCACAGTGAGGTTGTCGAACACGATGCTCATAGTGCGGCGCCCGTCCAAGCGAACACGCCCAGCATCAGGGCAATAAGCGATACGGCCAAAAGCAAACGGCTGCCGGCGCCGCGAAGTAACCAAGAGTGCATAGTGTGTGCTGAATGTTATGTTGTAACGGGCGGCATGATACTCTATAACATGCGCTTTTTCCATAGCCGGAAGGCTACCTGAAAAGCAGGCAGAAAATGCCGCTGCGTTAATTTAGCGCCGACAAAGTGCCAATTTGTTGGCAATATTGAAAAATACTTGCCGCACAACACAGTTGCCCCAACCACGCCGCCGCGCCGTTTCCCCAGCACAAGGTATGAAGGAGCCAAGCGTTTGGCTATAATGATTAGATTGCTTGCGCCTACTTACCCTCCCCTCCCCGCCCACCAAGGAATAACAATGAAGAAACTGCTCCTGCTCGCCATTTGCGCCGGCCTGCTCGCTGCCTGCGGCGGCCAAGCCCAACGCGAGGCCTCCGCCCCCGAAGGCGATAACGCCAACCTGCTCAACCTCTACAACTGGGCAGATTATGTCGACCCCGCCACCCTCACCGCCTTCACCGAGAAAACCGGCATCACTATCCGCTCCGCCTACTACGACAACAACGAAACCCTCGAAGCCAAAATGCTCAGCGGCAGCAGCGGCTACGATTTGGTGGTGCCCTCCATTTCCAACGTAGGCCGCCAAATCCAAGCCGGTGCCTACCAGCCCATCGACAAAAGCCAAATCCCCAACTACAGCAATCTCGACCCGCACCTGCTCAAGCTGATGGAGCAAGTGGACCCCGGCAACAAATACGCCGTACCCTATTTCTGGGGCATCAACACGCTGGCCATCAACACCCAAATGGTGCAAAAAGCCCTAGGCGATAAACCCATGCCCGAAAACGTGTGGGATTTGGTGTTCAATCCCGAATACACCGCCAAGCTCAAATCCTGCGGCATTTCCTATTTCGACAGTCCGCTCGAACAATACCCTTTGGCGCTCAACTATTTAGGCAAAGACCCCAACAGCACCAAGCCTGAAGACCTGCAAGCGGCCACCGACATGATGCGTGCCGTGCGCAAAGACATCCGCATCTTCACCGCCTCCACCTACATCAACGACCTCGCTGCCGGCAACCTGTGCGTGGCCGTGGGCTACGGCGGCGATTTGAACATCGCCCGCAACCGGGCCATCGAAGCCGGCAACGGCATCGATATCCAAGTGCTCGTGCCTAAAAACGGCCTGGCGGTGTGGATCGACTCCCTGATGATTCCCAAAGACGCGCACCACCACGCCAACGCCCTCAAATACATCAACTACACCCTCGACCCCAAAGTGGCCGCCGCCAACGGCAGCTTCGTTACCTATGCCCCCGCCAGCCAGCCGGCCCGCGCGCTGATGCCCGAGGCATACCGCAACAACGAATCCATCTTCCCCAGCGAGGAAGCCATGGCCAACAGCTTCGTTATCCTGCCCAAAGACCCGCACACCAGCCGCCTGATGACCCAGCTTTATCAACGGCTGATGGCGATCAAATAACGACAAGGCCAGCAAACCACAAAAGGCTACCTGAAAATTTCAGGTAGCCTTTTAGTCAATTTGGCTGCGATGCCCGGGCAAACTGTATTACGCTCAACTTTCAGGTAGCCTGCAAGGGATAGCTTGCAACCACAATATTAAGGAAGAGAGTTCAATTCCCCCACCGTTTGCCGTTCCAGTATGCCACATCAAGGCGACCTGAAAGCAGTAATCCCAACGAAATCAAAACAAACGGCTTGAGCGCTTAGGCAGTTAACCTTTCAGGTAGCCTTTCCCAAAATAAAACGCCCGAGCCAAAGCCCGGGCGCATATATTCCAATCAAACCGTTCAGCCGAAGAACATCTTGGAGAACAGCAGGCCGAAGACCAAGCTGAAACCCATGCTCAACAAGCCGGGCAGCATAAAGCTGTGGTTGAAAATATATTTGCCGATTTTCGTCGTGCCCGTACTATCAAAATCGATGGCGGCAATAATCGGGCCGTAGTTCGGAATGAAGAAATAGCCGTTCACCGCCACAAATGTGCCGATGATAATCGGCGCGGGCACGCCCAACGAAATGGCCACCGGAAACAGCGTAGCCACGGTGGCGCCCTGGCTGTTCACCAGCACGGAGAGCACAAACAGCGCAAAGGCAAACGCCCACGGTGCGCTCTGCACCAGGCCGGACACCGCCTGCTGCACTTCGTCCAAATGCCCGTGCATCAGCGTATCGCCCAGCCAGGCCACGCCAAACACAGCAATCACCGCGCGCATACCGGCATGGAACACCGAGCCCTGCGTAATCGCATTGCCATCCGGCTTGCAGGTGAGGATAATCAGCGCGGCAGCGGAAAGCATCACAATTTCAATGGTGTGTGCCATCCCCATCGGCTTATCGTTAAACACCGGGCGCAGCGAAGGCATCGCGCCGAGCAGCACCACCAAAATAGCGGCAAACAGGAAAATCCCCACCGAAATCTTAGCCTTGCCGCTCACTTGCGCATCGGCAGCCACGGTTTCCGTGTCATACAGCTTGCTGTAGGCCGGGTCTTTCAGGCGGCGTTGGTATTCCGGGTCGTCTTTCAGCTCTTTGCCCATGCGGTTTACCAACACGCAGGCAATACCGATGCCGATGATGGTGGAAGGCACGCTCACTTTAAGCACGTCTGCCATCGTAATATGCTGCGGCTCGAGGTAGCTCACGCAAGCCACCACCGCCGCCGCAATCGGGCTGGCCACAATGGAAAATTGCGAAGCAATCACCGCCATCGTGAGCGGGCGCTCCGGGCGGATGCCGTTTTTGCGGCTCACTTCCGCAATCACCGGCAGCACGGAATAGGCCACATGCCCCGTGCCGGCCAAAACGGTGAAGGTGTAGGTAACCATCGGCGCGATAAAAGTGATGTATTTCGGGTTTTTGTGCAGCACGCGGGTGGCGATTTTAATCATATAGTCCAAACCGCCGGCTGCCTGCATCGCCGCCGCTGCCGACACCACCGCCATAATCATCAGCATCACATCAATCGGCGGGCTGGTGGGCTCCAAGCCGAAACCAAATGACAATATTGCCAAACCGATACCGCCGAACACACCCAAGCCGATGCCGCCCACCTGGGCGCCGGCCAAGATGCACAACAGCACCACGGCAAACTGAATAAAAAACTGCGCATGTTGAGCAAAGAAGCTCATTATGGTCTCCAAAGTAAACTTATGTATGCAAAAAGGAGCGCTGAGTTTACCAAAATTTATCCCGGAAATAAAACGGATTTTATTTTCAGGTAGCCTTTATTTAACACAACAAACTGTATATAAAAATAAATTTTTAACTTGTCGCAACCAATCCTATCCTACATATCCTGCCCGGCAAAGCCATCCCTGCTGCATTCCGCACACCGAATAGCAAACATTTCTTAATAAACAAACCAACAAAAATCCCATGCCGGGAAACAGCATGGGAAAGAAATTGGAGCGGGTAACGGGAATCGAACCCGCATAGTCGGCTTGGGAAGCCGGTGCCTTACCATTAGACGATACCCGCAAAACAGAAGTGCGCGCAGTATAGAGGATTTCCCGGCAAACCGCCAGCCCGCGCTAATCACGGAACACCGGCCCGCCCGGCAACCCATCCCGCGCCTGCGCATCGCCGCCCGCCACGCCGGCCGGATAATCCCCATCCAACCGCACATTCTGCCGATAGCCACACCACCCACCAATAGCGGCATATTTATAGTGGATTAACAAAAATCAGGACAAGGCGGCGAGCCGCAGACAGTACACACGTTACGGCAAGGCGAGCCAACGCTGTACTGGTTTTTGTTAATTCACTATAAAAGGGCACCATGCCTCACCACGCCCTATCACACAAAGTTTCAGGTAGCCTTTTCGGTTTGAGGCTACCTGAAACCTATCCCCCGCCCTATTGCTTGGTTATTTTCTATGTTCAGGCTTAAATGCCGGTGAAAGCAAAACTTTTCTTACAAAAGAAACTGTTTGCTGCTGATATTGATTTTCCTCAGGGCATCTATTTCCTCTTCCCCAAGGATTTGGATTCTGCTCAAATTTGGAATAGCCTAATTCCGGCACAAAAACATACATCGTTTTTTCAGCCATCAGTGTGTTGGTTTTGGTATCAATTACCTTGATGGTTGTTCCCGCTATCCAATGTTTGCGGTTTTCCCAAGAAATATCATTTTCATAAGTAACAGCATAACGAGCAGGATGGGATGGGTTAATTTCTTGGTTAAACGGTTTGTCCGTCATGTGCCAATCACCACTATAACGAGTGATAGAACCGTCTTTTTGCAATACGTCAATATAATCATAGTGAACACCAGACCAATCAGGCAGAAAGCTGCCGATATATTCTTCTCTATCAAACTCACTTGGTAACGCCGCATTCTCCCACATCTGGTCTTTCAGCGGATTGTAGAAGCTGTCTTGATACTTCTCGTCATCCCCGCGCACTTTCAGCAGCAGGATGCCGTCCACATTGTCCGCCGTGCGGTAGATCTTCTCGCCGGCGTTTTGGCACAGCTGGTCGAAGCGGGCTTTGGCGGGCTCGTAGTATTGCTTGCGCCATGCCGCCCGTTCGGCTCTCGCCTGCTGCAATTCCTGCTGCCGCTGCGCATCCCACTCTTTTTGCAGAAAATACGGGATAACGAGGAATACAAACAACACAACCAGTGCGGGAACGGGCACCAGCCAGCGGTGTTTCTGCATCCATTGCGGTTTGATGTGGTAGCACACCACAGAGGCAATGATTGCTATCACGATGGCAGCCACGATGCCGATAACTTCCAAAACATTAAACAGGGAATAGAGGAATCGGCCGAGATCGCGCGAGGTGAACATGGGGTAGGGTGTCCTTTGCTTGTTTTGCTGGGTTTTGAATCGGGCTGCCTGTTAGGCTACCTGAAAAGTTTTCGGCATGTTTGGGAAGGGGCTTTCTGATTGCAGACTTGGCTTTTAAGTTTTCGCTTCGCTGAAGTGTCTTAGTTTTCAGGTAGCTTTTCGATTTGCCGCCATATCACTTACAGGCTACCTGAAAATCTTCGCCCTGCATTGAAGCTTACGCTTTCAGGTAGCCTTTACTCCGCCAGCCAGGCCGCCAAGCTGATTAAGCCGTCCAGCATGGCCAGGTGCGGGGCTGTTTGCAGTTGGGCGGGGGTGTGGGCGCCGGTGGTGAGGGCGATGGCGGGGCTTTGGGCGTTGTGCGCCATGTGCAAATCGTGGGTGGTGTCGCCGATTACCAGGGCTTCGGCCGGATGCACGCCCAATTCGTCGCAGATGGAGAGCACCATTTCCGGCTGGGGCTTGGAGGCGCATTCGTCGGCGGTGCGGGTGGCGAGGAAGAGGCTGCGCGTGCCGGTTTCGTCCAGGGCGGCATCGAGCCCGCGCCGGCCTTTGCCGGTGGCCACGGCCAGCCAGTAGTGCTGTTGCAACCGCTGCAGGGTATTGCCTGCGTCGGGGAATAAAACAGTTTGCTCGCGGCGGTGGTGGAATTCGTGCTGATAGGCGCGGATGGCGGCTTCGATTTGCTGTTGGTCCAGCTGCGGGCAGAGGCGGTGTAAGGCATCGTGCAGGCTTAAGCCGATGGTGTTGCGGATATCGGCCTCGGCGGGCGGCGGCCAGCCGAAACGGCAAAAAGAGTTTTGCACACCCTGCACGATTTGGGCGGTGGAATCGGCTAAGGTGCCGTCCCAGTCGAAAATCAATACGCGATACGGTTTCATGGGCATTCCTTGATATGTTGGAAGTTTGGGCTGGCTGAATTTTCAGGTATAGCTAAAATTCTTATTTCTTCCTACTGCGTTGGCTCGCCTGGCATGAAGAAATAATTATTTCAGCTATCCGCCTCACTTGAAGCTGCGCCCTGCGCCGTGCAGCAAGGCGTTAATCATGATTTCATCGGCTTCCGCCTCGGCTTGGCGGCACGCCGTTTCCTGCCGGATGATTTCCTCCAAATCGGCACGGCCGCTCTCGACGGGCTGGGTAATCACCTGCTTGGGGCGCTCCAAAGAAAAGCCTTCCGGCAGGATAACTTTGAATTTGGGCTGTTGATCGTTTTGCTGCATATCTTATCCTTTTTGGCTAAATGGCAAACAGGCTACCTGAAAAACGAAGCCGGAATCATGGGCACACTTTTTTCAGGTAGCCTCTTGTTCCTGCCTCAAGCCCTCCAGCATCTGACGCAACTCTTCCGGCAGCGGCGCGGTGAGCACCAGTATTTCGCCGCTTGCCGGGTGTTCGAGCTCCAAGCGGTGGGCGTGCAGAAACATGCGTTTGAGGCCGAGCTTTTTCAGGCGGCGGTTGGCGGTGTAGTCGCCGTAGCGTTCGTCGCCGGCAATCGGGCAGTTTTGCGACTGCATATGCACGCGGATTTGGTGGGTGCGGCCGGTGCGCAGCGTGGCCTCCACCAGGCTCAGGGCGGAAAGCCCCACTCCATGCAGCGGCGCGCCGCCGAAGGTTTCCAACACGCGGAACAGCGTGTGCGCGCTCTGCCCTTCTTCGCTCACGCGCACCATTTTCTCGCCTGCCGCGCCGGTGTATTTGAACAGCGGCAGCTTCACCTGCCGCACGTCCTGCGGCCACGCGCCCATGCCCAGCGCCAAATATACTTTTTTCGGCTTGTCGTTGCGCCAGGCTTCGTGCAGCTTCACCAATGCGCTGCGCTTTTTGGCCACCACCAATAATCCGCTGGTATCTTTGTCCAGCCGGTGTACCAATTCCAAATAACGCGCCTGCGGCCGGGCGCGGCGCAGCTGTTCGATCACGCCGAAGCTCACGCCGCTGCCGCCGTGCACGGCCACGCCGGAAGGTTTGTCCACCACCAAAAGGTGCTCGTCTTCAAACACAATATCAAACTCGCGCGGCGGCACGGCAGCCTCGGCCGGCTCGGCTTTCTGCGCCAACCGGATCGGCGGAATCCGCACTTCGTCGCCTACGGCCAAGCGGCTGTCGGCAGCGGCGCGTTTTTTGTTCACGCGCACTTCGCCGCCTCGGATGATGCGGTGGATATGGCTCTTGGGCACGCCTTTGAGCAGGCGGATGAGAAAGTTATCCAAACGCTGCCCGGCGGCGGCTTCGTCCACGCTCAAATAATTGACTGAATTTTTGCTAATTGCTGGCATTTTCTCTATAATCCTCTCCCTGCCGACACCGTGCCCAGGCTACCTGAAAGCCAAGCTTCAACGAAGCGAAAAACAAAGGGTGCCGCCGGGTTGGCAAGTTGATTGTTTACTGTTTATTTTATCGTAAAAAGACAATTCCGAACGGCTTTCCTCTGCCTGCCGCGTATTTTGGCGGGCAGATTGAAATAGTAATTGAGTTTACGGCTCCGGCAGCCCAAACGGCCTAAGACGCGACCAGCGCGCCGCCGCACCCACTGCCGGGCTTAAAGAAGACCACAACACCGAATCAATAGCGGATTAAGTTTGAACCAGGGCCAAGCGGCGAGCCGCAATCCAAGCAGTACGGCAAAACAAGCCGGCACGGCCTTGCTTTAAAATTAATCCACTATACCCCGCCGCAAGCGGCCGCTATCCGGCCTGCCGCGGCATTCCAAATCAGCCGCCCATCCGGCGGCCGGCGCGGCAGTGATGCCCGCCCTGCTCTTTCACTACCTTCTTTACCGTTTTCTGCCCGCGCCCGATGCCGGCTGCCCAACCGCCACGGCGGTTGCCGCACACCGCGCTTCAGGACCGCACAACACACGGCTGCCGATTTTAATTTCGTTGAAACTTTGTTTTCAGGTAGCCTTCCCCAGCGGCAGCAAAGCGGCCAAACTAATTACACGCTTCGGAATTGCAAACCAAACAAAAGGTTAGCAACATCATGAAACGTATGTTATTTAACGCCACCCAGGCCGAAGAGCTGCGCGTGGCGATTGTAGACGGGCAAAACCTGCTCGATCTCGACATTGAAACGCTGGGCAAAGAACAGCGCAAAGGCAATATCTACAAAGGCATCATCACCCGCATCGAGCCCTCGCTCGAGGCCTGCTTCGTGGACTACGGCACCGACCGCCACGGTTTCCTCCCCTTCAAAGAAGTTTCCCGCGCCTACTTCCAAGACTACGACGGCGGCCGCGCCCGCATCCAAGACGTATTGCAGGAAGGCATGCAGGTCATCGTGCAGGTGGAAAAAGACGAACGCGGTAACAAAGGTGCCGCGCTCACCACCTTCATCAGCCTGGCCGGCCGCTATCTCGTGCTCATGCCGAACAATCCGCGCGGCGGCGGCATTTCCCGCCGTATCGAAGGCGAAGAGCGCCAAGAGCTCAAAGCCGCCATGAGCGAGCTTGATGTGCCGCACGGCATGAGCCTGATCGCCCGCACCGCCGGCATCGGCCGCAGTGTGGAAGAGCTGCAATGGGATTTCAACTATCTGTTGCAACTGTGGCGCGCCATCGAAGAAGCCGGCAATGCCCATCAAGACCCTTATCTACTCTTTATGGAGAGCTCCCTGCTCATCCGTGCCATCCGCGACCACTACCGTTCCGACATCGGCGAAATCCTCATCGACAACCGCGAAGTGTTCGACCAAGTGCAGGAATTCATGAGCTATGTGATGCCGCACAACGTGGGCAAGCTCAAATACTACGACGACCACATCCCGCTCTTCTCCCGCTTCCAAATCGAGCACCAAATCGAAAGCGCCTTCTCGCGCTCCGTGAGCCTGCCTTCCGGCGGCGCTATCGTAATCGACCACACCGAAGCCCTGGTTTCCGTAGACGTGAACTCCGCCCGCTCCACACGCGGCGCCGACATCGAAGAAACCGCCTTCCAAACCAATATGGAAGCCGCCGAAGAAGTGGCCCGCCAAATGCGCCTGCGCGACTTGGGCGGCCTGATCGTGATCGACTTCATCGACATGGAGAATCCCAAGCACCAACGCGATGTGGAAAACACCTTGCGCGACGCGCTGAGGAAAGACCGCGCCCGCGTGCAGATGGGCAAACTTTCCCGCTTCGGCCTGCTTGAGCTTTCCCGCCAACGCCTGCGCCCCTCCTTGGGCGAAAGCAGCCACGTGGCCTGCCCGCGCTGCGCCGGCACCGGCGTGATCCGCGGCATCGAATCCACCGCCCTGCACGTGTTGCGCATCATCCAAGAAGAAGCGATGAAGGACAACACCGAAGAAGTGCACGCCCAAGTACCGGTGGATGTGGCCACCTTCTTGCTCAACGAAAAACGCGCCGAGCTGTTCGGCCTGGAAGAGCGGCTGGATGTGTCTATCCTGATGATTCCCAACACCCATCTGGAAAACCCGCACTACAACATCACCCGCGTACGCCCCGACGACGTGGACGACGACGCCGAGCCCAGCTACAAACAAGTCGAAATCCCCGAAGAAGACGACAGCCAAAACTTGGAAATCGGCCACCAAGCCAAGCCGGTTAAACCCGAGCCTGCGGTAAAAGGCATCAAACACAGTAGCCCAGCCCCCGTGGTGCAGCAGCCTGCCGAACCCGGCTTGCTGGCCGGTATCGGCGCCTGGTTTGCCAAATTGTTCGGCGGCGGCGAAACCAAGCCCGCCGAAGCCCCCGCAGCCAACAATGGGCGTAATGGCGGCAACCGTAGCAAAGCCCAACAAAACCGCAACCGACGTAACCGCGGCCAGCAGCGCAGCCAAAACGGCAACAACCGCCCGCCGCGCCAGCAAGCTGCCGACGATGCCGAAACCTTGGATAACCGCGCCCCGCAACAGCCGGCTGAAAAATCCGCTGCCGAGCAGCAGTCCAACCCGCGCCAACGCCGCCGCCAACGCAAAGACAGCGATGTTCAGGTAGCCTCGGCCGAAAACGACAAGCTGCAGACTGCTCGCCAAGCGGTTGATATTCCCGAACGCTTTGCTGACGAAACCGGCAACTCTGCAGAAAACCAAGAGCGTGGCAGCGAACGCGGCGATCGCGAGCGCAACAATGAGCGCGGCGAACGCAACGAACGCCGCTCCGGCCGCGACCGCCGCCAAGACAACGGCCAGCGCAACGGCAAAGGCCGAGGACGCCAGCGCAACATCCCCTCGGCGCAGAAAATCATCCAATATCTGGATATTCCGCTGCAAGCCGAGCTGGTGAAATCTGCCGCCGACGTGGTATTAGGCCTGCACACCGAAGCACCCACCCCCGTGCCGCAGCCCGATGAGACCGACAACGACAAACCGCTGGTCATCACCATCCCCGAAATGGCCGATGAAGCCGATGCACCCACCTTCGTGTTTGCCGAAGAAAATGCAGCCGAAGCCGTGGAAACAGCTGAAGCTGTAAATCCGGCTGCTGTTGAGAGCCCGATTGTGGCAATTGCGCAGGAAGAAGCCGTTGCGGTAGAAATCTCATCTGCCGAAACTCAAGCCGCTCCGGAAGCTGCTCCTGCCGATGATTCCATTGCTGCTGCCGCCCAAGCTGTAGAAATAGCAGCGGCAGCCGTGACTCAATCCACACCACCAGCCGCAGCCGAACCTGCTGTTGCCAATCTCGGCGGTTTGGTATTGGTACAAACCGATCCCGCCGCGCTCACCGCCGTTCAGCCCGAGCCCGAGCAGCCCAAAGGCCTGCGCCGCGCCGATGTTGCCCCCGCCGCCCCGGCTGCCGTGCCTGAGCCGCAGCAACTGCAACAAGTGGAAACCCACCGCAGCTGATACAGGCTTTCAGGTAGCCTCAGCAGCCAATAGCAAACCACCCCGAATGATTATTCAGGGTGGTTTTTTATGGTCAATTTCCAGGCTAGCCGGATCTGTATAGCTATTCCAAAGGGAGACAAAGCAAGGCAGCAACCCTCAAAATATGGGCACAATAGCAAGATGAATCCACCGCATTCCTATTGCTCACGACCAACAACATTGCAATTCCGTTATATATCGCTTTCAGCTAGCCTTTCCCAGCTTGCCGGGCTGCCTAAAATCCATCTGTCCGTTTAAGGCAAGCAAGACTAAGGTTTCGCCATTTTTTCCTACGAATTCAATTTCATACTTATCTTGCCCATATATATCCACAATCACGCCGCGTGCGCCGGCGGTCAAGCGGTGCTCAGGGATATCTCGAATCAGTTCAACCACATCCAATAATTGATACGGCATAGCTATTTCCGTTTCTAACGCTAAAACCTTCACACAGCATTGGCTCGCTCTGCTTTACATTTCATTCCTTATCTCGTTAGCAGGAAGCGGCTCTATCTGCAAAGCCGGCCAGATGCCGTGTGGCGGCAGCAGAAGCCGACCTTGGCTATGCAGCCGCTCTTCCAAAGCCAATGCTGCAGGCAAAAAGGTGGACTGGTGCGGCATAGAGGTGATGGCATCATCAATTGTAGTGGTACTTATCCGACAGCCATGTTGTCCTGGCAGCAGGCTACCTGAAACTTGCCACCACACGCTGCCTTCCTGCTCCTCGTGTCCCGACTGTTCATAAGCCCAGCCCAGCAGCACGGTTTGCCCCGGCTCGGCCAGCAATGCGTTCAGCACGGCATACAGCGGGCTGAGGCAATCGGCGGCATCGGCGGCGAGAAACACGCTGTTGCCGCTGCTGCCGAGGATTTGCGCCAGCTGGAACGTGGCGGCGTTGTGGAGGTTGGCCATGAAATCGAGCGGCGAGGGCTGGCTGGCGGCAAGTTTTTGCTGCATCGCGGCCATTCGCGAGGGGGAGCTGAACGGCGAGGCGAGATAAATGGCAGGTTTTTCAGGTAGCCCTTGGCACAGCGGCAAAGCGCCGAGCAGGGCGAGCAAGGTGAAACGGCTCAGGCGGCGGGCATCGATGCCGTATTGCTCGCGCAAAAGGCGGCGCAGTTCGCCATCGGGCTGCTGCAGCTCGGCGATAAAGCGGGCAGTGGCTTGGAGATAGGCCAGTGTTCGGCCTGGATTTAATGGGTTCGACATCATCAGAATACTTTTCAGGTAGCCTCAGCCCTGCCAATCCAACACCCAAGCGCAATGGCTGCCGCCGAAGCCGAGAAAATAGTTCAGATAGCTGCCATTGGGCAGCGGCTGGCCGTGCAGGGTGGGCAGGGGGAAATCGGAGGAGGATACGGGCAGGGGTGGCAGGCGACCTTGTTGCAAGGCTGCGTGATGCAGGGCGGTTTCCAAAGCGGCGGTGGCGCCGAGGGTGTGACCGGTGTAGGGTTTGAACAGCAGGGACGGAGTATGCGGCCAGATTTGGCGGCGCACCTGCTTTTCTACTTCATCGCTCAAGCCGCCGCTGCCGTGGGTTTTCACGCCGCGCAAATCCGGCGCGGCTATTCCGGCGCGGCGCAGGCATTCGGCAAGCAGGCTGTACAGTGGTTCGGCGGAGGAGGCGGTGAGGTTGAGATGGTCAGTTTGCGCGGTGAAACCATGCAGGCGGCAAACGTAATCGCGGTGCGGCCGGGCAGAGAGTGCCAGCGCAGCCATGCCTTCGCCCAACACCAGCCCGCCGGCATTAAGAAACGGCAGCCTGCCCGGCTCAGTGTCGAGCAGGTTCATGGCCTGGAAATGCTCGAAGGTGAGCCGGTTGAAGCTTTCAAAGCCGACCACGATGGCACGTTCGGCCAAGCCGTTTTCGATGCTGCGGGCGGCGTCGAGCAGGGCTTGGGCAGCGGCGGTGCAAGAGGTGGCGAAGCTAAATACGTTGGGGCTGCGTAAACGGGTTTTCAGGTAGCCTGCAATTTCACACAGGGTGTAGTGTTCTTCTTCGGGGCTGGCAGCCGGCGCGGCTTCGCGGTCGGACATCACATAGGAAGTGGAACCGATAAACACAGGAATGCCGGCCAGATTGTCTGCATCCCAGCCGGCCGCGGCGGCGGCTTGGCGGATTTGGGCCTCAATCCAGCCGCACAGCTGCGCCAGCGTGGCCGGCGCGGCGGGGAAGGCGGCAAAATACGGCAGCTCGCGCGGCTGCCCCAGGCCTTGGGCGGTACGGCGGGCGGGCGGCAAGAATAAGGTTTCAGGTAGCCCGAACGGGCGGCTGCCCTGCCCTTGTGCGCACCAATAGCTGCTGCCGCACAAATAGGCGGCGCAGGATGGAGTGTTTGCAGTGTTCATTTTTCAGGTAGCCTCAAGCGGTCTGCCCGGCGTTTCCAGCAATTCCCATTCATACTCCGCCTCATGGATGGCCAGCGCATAGCCGTTTTCAAGATACAGCCCGAAATCGCCGTATTGTTCAAACCAATGATCCAAAGCGGCCTGCAAGGCGGGCAGGGAAATGCGCGCCCAGAAGCCGTTTTCGCTTAAACTTATCCACGCCGTATCGGCCAGCAAGGCACGTATCCGGCGCACCATTTCGGCGCGGGCGGCTTGGTGTTGGGCTTGGTATAGCGGGTGGTCGATGATGCCGTTTTGATGAAACGGGAAGGTGGCTGCGGCCTGGTTAGTAAGCCGATAGATGCCGCTGTCGACAAACCGGCGGGCAATGTCGCCATCTGTGGATTGGATGTCGGCAATGTTTAAAAAGGCATAGCGCTGCCGCAAGCGGGCTTGGGTGTTGCGTTGTTGGAGTTGGATGATTTTCGGATTCATGCGGTGTGCTTAGCGATACGGCAAAGGCTACCTGAAAGCGGGTAGAACGGTTTTTCAGGTAGCCTTTATGCGCCGTGCTGTTCGCGGATAAAGGCGGCCAAATCGCGCACGTTCATCATGTGTTTGCGCACCATGCGGTCGCCGTTGAGGCGCACGCCGTAATGGGCTTGCAGCGCGACGGTGATTTGCAGCGCATCGAGCGAATCGAGGCCGACCGGGCTTTCCGGGCCGAACAGCGGGGAGTCGTCGGCAAAGGCGGCCATGTCCACATCGTCTTGTTTTTCGGTTTCGCGCACAATCAGGTTTTTCAAGGCCTGCTCCAGCGCGGGGGAGCTTAAATCGGGCGTGTTCACTTTAAAATCTCGCTTGGGTTTTGAGTTGGCGGCGGTAGAGTGCGGCGGCGGCGGCAAGGGCAGCCAGGCCGAAGCCGGCCAGGCGCAGCAGCTGTGGGGCGATTTGCGCCAGGGTGTAATGGTTTAACAGCAGTTTCTGGAAGGCGGCCAGCCCCCAGCCCATTGGCGAGAGTTGGGAGAGCTGCTGCATCAGCGCGGGCATGATGTGCACGGGCACCATCACGCCGCCCAGTGCGGCCATGATGATGATGCCGCCGCCGCCCAGCACCACGGCGTGTTCGGTGGTTTTGGCCAATACGCTTACCAAAAGTCCGTAACCCAGCGCGGCCAGGCTCACGGCGCAGGATACGGCGGCATAACCCGCCCAGCCGCCGGCCAGCGCAAAGGCGGGCATGCCGAGCAGGGGCAGCACCCATGCGCCCAGCGCAATCATGCCGGCAAACTGCAACTGATTGATTAAGAAGTAGGGAATCAGCTTGGCGGCCAAGAGCTTCCAAGCGGGGGCACGCGCCATATTCAGGCGGGTGAGCGTGTTGGTCTGCCGCTCCATCGCCATCACGTTGGATAGCGGTATCATGATGAAAAACATGCCAAAAATCAGCCAGGCGGGTACGCTGTGCTGCACAGAATTGGGCTGTTCCACTGCCTCACCCTGCCGGTTGAGATAGGTTTCCTGCCACATTTCGCGCCCGAGATAAGTTTCGATTTGGCCGAACTTATCGTCCAATTCTTTATTCACTTGGTCTTGAATGCGGCGCACGGCGGGATTCTTGTTGTTGTCCAACACGATTTCGTTGCCATCGAAATACTGCGCCAGGCGCGCCCGGGTGTAGTGCTGGCGCATCAGGCCTTTGATGCCAAGCAGCCAGCCGCGGTCGGCATCGGGCTGGAGCCACAGGCGCAGGGGCTGTTCTTTTTCCAGCGGGGTGGCTTCATCGTTTGGATTGAGCAGCAGCAAATCGGCCTCGCCGCGCTGTAAGGCTACCTGAAACTCGGTCAGGCGGCTTTTATCGGCCAGTTGCACTTTCAGCTTCTCGTTTTGCAGGGCTTGCAGAAACTGTTGGTTGAGCTGGCTGCCGGGCTTACCAAGCAGCACGATTTGCGCATCGGGATTGAGGTTTTCCCGGCTGCTGCTCAAGGCGGCCGACATAATCAGCATAAATAGAATCGGCATCACAAACAGCACTGCCACGCCGTGCAAATCGCGGCTGAGCAGCTTGAGTTCTTTGGTGATGGCGGCGGCTAACATGAGGCCAGCCTTGTGGAATGGAATGCTTGCATGGGTTTGATCATATTCGTTTTATGGTTTTCAGGTAGCCTGCTTGGCCAAGAAGTCCAAATAAAAGCTTTCCAGCGAAGCGAAGCCGAAACGGCAGGCTTCGGCGGTATAGCCTTTATTTTGCAACTCGGCCAGCAGCTCGGCAGGCGTATCGGTATCGAAATGCAGCGTGCCGTCGGCAGTGCGGCGGCCTTGCAGCGCGGCCAGCTCGGCATCGGGCAGCGGCGGCACGGTGCGCAGAGCCAAACCGGATTGCTCGCCTTGGCGCAACACTTCGTGCAAGTCGCCGTGATACACCAGCCGTCCGCCGTACAGCAGCGCAATATCGCGGCACAAGAGCTCGATTTCCTGCAAGTAATGCGAGGTGTACACCACCGTGATGCCCTGCTGCGTGAGCGCGGCCACGCTATCCAAAATAAAGCGGCGCGATTCGGGGTCGATGCCCACGGTGATTTCGTCTAAAAAAATCAGCTTGGGGCGGTTGATGAGGCCGATGGCAAAATTCAGCCGCCGCTTCAGCCCGCCGGAGAGGTGTTTGGCCAGCTTGGTGCTGTGTTCGGCCAGGCCGGCCTGCTCCAGCAGGGTTTTCAGGTAGCCTTCGTCGCGCACGGCATACAGCGCGGCGAAAAAGCGCATATTGTCCCACACCGAGAGCAAGGGATAAAAAGCAAAATCCTGCGGCACCAGCGAAATACGCTGCCGCTCTTTAGCCGGCAGCCTGCCCAGCGGCACGCCGTCAAACAAAATCTGCCCGCCTTGCACCGGCAACAGCCCGGCCAAAAGCGACATCAGCGTGGTTTTGCCCGCTCCGTTGGGGCCGAGCAAGCCCAGCGCCGCTCCCTCGGCCACCGGCAGGCTCACGCCGTTGAGCGCATTTTCCCGTGCCTGCGGGTAGCGATAGGTAATTTCCTGTATTTCAATCATAAATTTCTAAATTTTAAGCCAAAGCAACAGCAGCCGCCCATTGTATTCGGCTACCTGAAAAATAAATCGGAATAATAGCCCAAATTCGCTTGAAACTGCCTCCCAAAGTTTCTACAATCGGTTCTCCTTCTCAACTCAACCTCAAAGGATACTGATATGAGTACAATGAAAGCTGCAAGATGGTACGGCCGCCGCGACATCCGCGTGGAAGACGTAGCCGTTCCCGAAATCACACGCCCATCACAAGTGAAAATCGCTGTGAAATACACCGGCATCTGCGGCAGCGACCTGCACGAATACCTCGGCGGCCCTATCTTTATCCCGGTAGAGAAAGAGCACCCCTATTCCGGCCGCAAAGCCCCGCTCACGCTCGGCCACGAATTTGCCGGCGAAATCGTGGAAGTGGGCGCTGGTGTGACCAACGTAAAAGTGGGCGACCGCGTAACCGTTGAGCCGATTTTGGCCAAAGACGGCCTCAAAGGCAAATACAACCTCGACAAAAACCTCGGCTTCGTTGGCCTGGCTGCCGACGGCGGCTTCACCAGCTACTGCGTGGTAGACGGCGAATTGTGCCACAAATTGCCCGACAGCATCGACTACGAACAAGGCGCGCTCACCGAGCCTGCCGCCGTGGCCCTGTATGCCGTGCGCCAGAGCAAACTGAAAGCCGGCGACACCGCTGCCGTATTCGGCTGCGGCCCCATCGGCCTGCTCACC
This sequence comes from Eikenella sp., assembly GCF_057315495.1. NCBI lineage: Bacteria > Pseudomonadati > Pseudomonadota > Betaproteobacteria > Neisseriales > Neisseriaceae > Eikenella > Eikenella sp. The sequence continues at coordinate 102,333 of NZ_DBHKXY010000010.1, read as the reverse complement.
ATCGAAGCCCTGCGCGCTGCCGGCGCCACTACCATCTACGCCATCGAGCTTTCTCCTGAGCGTCAGGAAAAGGCCCGCGAGCTGGGTGCCGTGGTCATCGACCCCTCCAAAGTAAACGTAGTAGAACACATCAAAGCCGAAACCGACGGTGGTGTGAATGTATCGTTTGAAGTAACCGGCGTCGCCCCCGTGCTGAAACAGGCTATCGAAGCCGTGGAAAACGACGGCGAATGCGTGATCGTAAGTATTTGGGAAAACGAAGCCTCCATCCACCCGAACGAAATCGTGATCAAGGAAAAAACCGTGAAAGGCATCATCGCCTACCGCGATATTTTCCCCGCTGTGTTGCAATTGATGGAACAAGGCTACTTCCCGAAAGACAAGCTGGTGACCAAACGCATCAAGCTGCAAGACATCGTGAGCGAAGGCTTTGAAGCCCTGGTGAAAGAGAAGAGCCAAGTGAAGATTTTGGTGTCTCCGAACTAAGCACTCGCTTAGCTTAAACCGAACAGCCGCCCGCAGGGAAACTTGCGGGCGGTTTTGTGTGAAAGGCTACCTGAAAAACGGCTTTCAGGTAGCCTTGCGGCATAGCAGAAAACGTGTATAAATCACATCCATCGCTTGCCGCTCCTGGTTAATAGTGCAACAATGCGGCCTGCAAAAAACAGCACAGGCAAACGTCTGCCGGCCGCCTTGTTGATTTGGCCGTTTTACGCTAATTGATTAATCCCTTACCAAGAAAGAAGCCCTATGCCGAACTTCCTCCTCGTGCCCATCGGCACCAAAACCGGCCTCACCAGCATCTCGCTCGGCCTGCTGCGCGCCCTGCAACGCAGCGGCCGCCGTCCGGTGTACTACAAACCGGTATCGTACAAACCCACGCCTGCCGGTGACACCGAAGCCGCCATCGTGTTTGCCAACAAACTGTTCCACCTCAACCCGCCGCCTCCGCAGCCGCTCTCTAAAGTAGAAGAGTTGGTGGGCGCCGGGCGTGATGACGATTTGATCGAGCTGATGGTATCCGACTTCGACCGGGTTACCGCCGCCGAACACGACGTGGCTATTATTGAAGGCGTGGTGCCCGACAGCGAACGCGGTTTCCTCTCCAACAAAAACGCGCAAATCGCCGCCGCGCTCAACGCCAACGTAATCTTGGTGGCCGCTGCCGGCAACCACAGCGCCGAACAGGTGGCCGACCAAATCAACCTAGCCGCGCAGGAATACGCCAACAGCCATACCGATGTGGCCGGCTTCATCATCAACCGCTACCACGGCAACGACAGCAAAGCCTTCGCTGCCGAAGTGGCTGCCAAAGTGCGCAGCGACACCCCCTGCATGGGCGTGCTGCCTTTCGCGCCAGAACAATCGCTGCGCCGCATGGCCGACATTGCGGGCTACCTGAACGCCCAAGTGATTGCCGGCCAAGAGCATTTGGGCAACCGCACCAAAGAAATCGTGGTGGCTGCGCAAAACGCCGCCCACATGCACCACCGCATCACTTCCGGCGCACTGGTGATTACTCCCGGCGACCGTGAAGACATCCTGATGGCTGTTTCGCTGAAAATCCTCAGTGGCGTGCCGGTGGCCGGCCTGCTGCTTACCTGCGGCACCGCGCCTTCGCCTGCCGTACATGGCATCATCAGCCCCGCGCTGAGCCAAAACGTGCCGGTGCTGCTCACCGAACACGACACTTTCGCTACCGCCTACGCACTGGCTCACCAAGACCAAACCATCCCCGCCGACGACACCGAATGCATGGAAACCATGGTGGAATTCGTGGCCGAACATGTTGATGTGGAAGAACTCTGCCGCCACATCGGCCAGCCGCGCCAGCTGCTGATGTCGCCGCCCGCCTTCCGTTTCCGCATGATGGAGCAGGCGCGCGCCGCCAACCGACGCATCGTTCTGCCGGAAGGCGACGAGCCGCGCACCGTGGAAGCCGCCACCATCTGCCAAAGCAAAGGCATCGCCCGCTGCGTGCTCCTGGCCAAACCGGAAGCCGTGCGCGAAGTGGCCGCCAACCGCGGCATTACCCTGCCTGAAGGCTTGGAAATCATCGATCCCGACACCATTCGCGAGCAATACGTCGCCCCGATGGTAGAGCTGCGCAAAAACAAAGGCCTCACCCCCGGCTTGGCACGTCAGGCGCTGGAAGACAGCGTCGTGCTCGGCACCATGATGCTGCAGCAAGACGACGTGGACGGCTTGGTATCTGGCGCGGTACACACCACCGCCAACACTATCCGCCCAGCCCTGCAGCTGATTAAAACCGCCCCCGGCGCCAGCCTGGTGTCCAGCGTGTTCTTCATGCTGATGCCCGAGCAGGTGTTCGTGTATGGCGACTGCGCCGTGAACCCCGAGCCGACCGCCGAAGAGCTGGCCGACATCGCCATCCAGTCGGCCGAATCTGCCAAAGCCTTCGGCATCGATCCCAAAGTGGCCATGATTTCCTACTCCACCGGTACCTCCGGCAGCGGCGCCGATGTGGAAAAAGTGAAAGAAGCCACCCGCCTGGCGCAGGAAAAACGCCCCGACCTGCTCATCGACGGCCCGCTGCAATACGACGCCGCCAGCGTGCCCAGCGTAGGCCGCCAGAAAGCGCCCGACAGCAAAGTAGCCGGCCAAGCCAACGTGTTCGTTTTCCCCGACCTGAACACCGGCAACACCACCTACAAAGCCGTACAGCGCAGCGCCAACGTATTGAGCATCGGCCCCATGCTGCAAGGCCTGCGCAAACCGGTAAACGACCTCTCGCGCGGCGCATTGGTAGACGACATCGTCTACACCATCGCCCTCACCGCGATCCAAGCAGTGCAGATGAGCAAGTAACTGCCCTGCTGGTTTGAAGCATCAAGCAAAAGGCTACCTGAAAACTTCAGGTAGCCTTTGTATTGCAGACAAATACAATGTTTAGAAACGCACGCCGCCTCGAATACCGAAGCTGTGGCGGTTAGTTTTCGGCACTTCGATATTCTCACCTTCGTGGGTAAAGCTGGTGGCTTTATCCCGTGTGTAGCGGTAGTAGGGGCCGAAGGTGAGGCTGGTGCTTTCGCCCAGCTGTTTGTTCACGTCCACGCCCAGGCCGAGGCTGTAGTTGTTTTGTTTGTATTTACCATCGCTGGCATACTCAATCTGTGTATATTGCTCTTCCACTCGGCGGTGTAGGCTGACTTGGGCTTCAGTCCAGGGGGTAATGCTCCAGCCGCTGTCCAGTTGCTGCTCGTATTCCACCTGGGCTTTCAGATACAGGTTGTTGGCACTGATATCGACAGAATCGTCATCGGAATCAATTCGGTGGTTGCGCACATCGATTTTGCCATGGTTGTAGCCCAAACCGCCGCCCACGCGCAGACCGCCGTTTTTGAAGCCGGAGGGAGAGAACAAGTAGCCGGCATATACGTCTACATTATTGGTTTTGGCACCATTAATCACTTTCTCGCCATTGGCTTTCGCATCAGAATCAAGGTATTGATAGCCCAATTCGGTACGAATGGCGTGTTGCTGAGCCAGCGGGATATCGGCGCGGCCTTGCAGGGTAACGCCGTCGCCGGAATATTTGAGCTGATCAATTTTGGCATTTTCGTGTGCGTAGCCGGCGGTTACGGTGTAGCGGCCGTCGTTGATAGGGTGCAACGGCACGCCCTCATCTGCGGGGGCAGCCTGAACAACAGCAGACAAGGCCAACACGGCCAAGGCAATCAGGTTTTTTGCATAATTTTCTCCGGTGTGGATGGAAAGAATACCGTGGAAGCGGTTTGCCGTATCCAACGGTGAGATATTACTGACAAAATCGGTTTAATGCTTTGAGGAAGCAATATTTTCGAGTGCATGATAAATCTTGGTCGAATTGAGCTTCAACTCTGAATGGACAAACCGTCCTATTTTTACTGCCCATCAGGCTTATCAACGTTCAGTGTAGCAAGATAGAGTATTGAAATTTAGAAAAATTAGCACATTATTCTTTTCAGGTAGCCTTTATCCATCAGCCTTCATACCCGTTCGGATTACCACTTTGCCAGCGCCAAGAATCACGCATCATGTCGTCTAGGCTGCGCTCGGCATACCAGCCCAGCTCAGCAGCGGCGCGGGTGGGGTCGGCATAGCATTCTGCGATGTCACCCGCGCGGCGGGGTTTGACGGCATAGGGGATTTTTTTGCCCGAGGCGGCTTCGAAGGCACGGATGATTTCCAACACAGATGAGCCTTTGCCGGTGCCGAGGTTGTAGATGTGCACGCCTGCTTCGCGGCTTTTTTTATCGAGGGCGGCCACGTGGCCGAGCGCCAGATCGACAACGTGGATATAGTCGCGCACGCCGGTGCCATCGGGAGTGGTGTAGTCGTCGCCGAATACGGAGAGTTCGGCCAGTTTGCCGGCAGCCACTTGGCAAACGTAGGGCAACAAATTATTCGGAATACCGTTGGGCTGCTCGCCGATGCGGCCGCTGGGGTGTGCGCCGATGGGGTTGAAATAACGCAGCAAAATCACACTCCACTCAGGGTCGGCCGTGTGGAGGTCGGCCATCATGCGCTCCATCATCTGTTTGGATGCGCCATAGGGATTGGTGGCTTCGCCGATGGGGGCGCTTTCGGTAATCGGCACGGTGTCCGGGTCGCCGTACACGGTGGCGGAGGAGCTGAACACGATGCTTTTCACGCCCGCGCGCTGCATTTCTTCCAGCAGGATAAGGCTGCCTGAAACGTTGTTGCTGTAATACTCAAGCGGTTTTTTCACGCTCTCGCCCACGGCTTTGAGGGCGGCGAAGTGGATGACGGATTGGATGGGGTGTTCGGCAAAAATGCGGCGCAGTAATCCGCGGTCGCGGATGTCGCCCTGATAAAAGGCAAGAGTGTGGCCAGTAATTTCGGCGATGCGGTCGATAACTTGGGGCGAGGCGTTGCAGAGGTTATCGACAATCACCGGACTGTGGCCGGCTTGGATAAGCTCAACTACGGTGTGCGAGCCGATAAAGCCGGCACCGCCGGTAACGAGGATGGTGGACATGGGTTTCTCTCTAGCTTTTGATGACAATATATTAATGGCTATTCTTAACTTATAAAAACTTGCTGTCTTCGCTTTCAGGTAGCCTTGCTTTGCTACCGCAGCAATGCCTTACAACATCCCGATTCCCGACACTTCCCGCGCCAGCCGGGCGGCGGCATTGTCGGTCATACCGCCGACGAAATCGAGGATTTTCATGTAGGCGGTGTAGAGTGTGTCTTGTTCGTTCAACGGGTCGTCGCGCAGCAGCTCCAAGGCCAGCGATTGGCGGGTGCCGATGTGTGCTTTGGTGATGTAGGCGAAGGCAGCGGGCACGAGCAGGTTGAGAATCGAACCGATACAGGGGAAGGCGGCGATTTCGGTAATCAGCTTGCTCTGATGGCGAAACACGCGGGTGCGTGCCAGCTCTTTGGCCCGTTCCAGCGAATCGCGCACTTCGGGCGTGCACACGCTGAGCAGGTCTTTGCCTTGGAAGCTCCCGGCAAGCAGATCGGCATGGTGCAGCATAAAGGTTTGCGCCATATCGTCGATGGCGCGGCCGATGGCCATGCCGCGCAGCATGGCGCAACGCTGGCGGGCGGATTGCTCCGGCCAGAGTTTGTCGATGTGCACCATGCCCTGCAATACGTTTTCCACTTCGCGGTCGTCCAACAAGCCGAGCTCCACCGCGTCTTCCAAGTCCAAGAGCGCATAGCAGATGTCGTCTGCCGCCTCCATCAGATAAGACAGGGGGTGGCGGCTCCAATGGTGTGCGGCAATTTCAGGTAGCCCCAATTCGGCGGCCACACATTCGATAAACGGCAGCTCGGTTTGATAAATATTAAATTTTTTCAAACCCTGCGGCGCGGAGGTAGTCCACGGGTATTTGAGCAGCGCGCCGATGGAGGCGGCGGTAAGCCGCATGCCGCCGCGATGCTGATACATTTCCAGGTTGGCCAAAATGCGCAGGCTGTGGGCATTGCCTTCGTAGGTTTGCACGTCGCGCCGTTCGGCTTCGGCCAGGTGTTTCAGGTAGCCTGCATGCTCGGGATTGCGGAACCAATCACGCAGCGCCTCTTCGCCGGTGTGGCCGAAAGGCGGGTTGCCCATATCGTGCGCGAGGCAGGCCACCTGCACCACGGCGCCGATATCGGAAGGCGTATTCTCCGGCGGCAAGAAACCGCCCTTGGCCAGCATCACGCCCACGCGGTTGCCCAAGCTGCGCCCCACGCTGGCCACTTCCACGCTGTGGGTGAGGCGGTTGTGGGTATGGTCGTGCTCGGCGAAGGGGTGCACCTGCGTTTTGCGCCCCAGCCGCCGGAACGAGCCGGAAAACACCACGCGGTCGTAATCGATGTGGAAATCGGTGCGCAGCGCATCCGCGCCTTCTTGGCTGGATGGGGTAACGGTGGCCACCAGCCGGCCGTTCTCGGGCTTGAAACGCTTGGTGCTGAGCAGTTGCTGCCAGTTCATGTTGGTCCTTTGGTTTGGCTGGATAAATTGAGGCTACCTGAAAACTAAGCCTGCGGTTTTCAGGTAGCCTCTTTGCGCTTTAGCGGGTTACCGGTTTGTAGCGGATACGTTTCGGTTTCGCGCCCTCTTCGCCCAAACGGCGTTTCTTGTCGGCTTCGTATTCCTGATAGTTGCCGTCGAAGAACACCCATTTCGAATCGCCTTCGCAAGCCAAGATATGCGTGGCAATGCGGTCGAGGAACCAGCGGTCGTGCGAAATGACCATCACGCTGCCGGCAAATTCCAGCAATGCGTCTTCCAGCGCGCGCAGGGTTTCCACGTCGAGGTCGTTGGACGGTTCGTCCAGCAGCAACACATTGCCGCCACTCAACAAAGTTTTTGCCAAGTGCAAACGCCCGCGTTCGCCGCCGGAAAGCTGCCCCGCGATTTTGCTTTGGTCGCTACCTTTGAAGTTGAAACGACCCAAATATTGGCGTGCGGGGATTTCAAATTGCCCCACCTGCAAAATGTCGCGGCCTTCGGCAATGTTGTCGAACACGGTTTTATCGTTTTGCAAACCTTCGCGGCTTTGGTCAATCAGGCTCATTTTCACGGTTTGCCCAATTTTCACTTCGCCCGAATCGGGCTGCTCTTTGCCTGAAATCATTTTAAACAGCGTCGATTTACCCGCACCGTTCGGGCCGATGATGCCGACAATCGCGCCCGCAGGCACTTTGAAGCTCAAATCGTCAATCAGCACTTTATCGCCGAACGATTTGGAAACGTTCACAAATTCAATCACTTCGTTACCCAAACGCTCGGCAACAGGGATAAAGATTTCCTGCGTTTCATTGCGTTTTTGGTATTCGTAGTTGCTCATTTCTTCAAAACGCGCCAAACGCGCTTTGGACTTGGCTTGGCGGCCTTTGGCATTTTGGCGCACCCATTCCAATTCCTGCTTCATCGCCTTCACGCGCGCAGCTTCGGATTTCGCCTCGTTTTCCAAGCGTTTTTCTTTCTGCTCCAGCCAAGACGAGTAATTGCCTTTCCACGGAATGCCGTGGCCTCGGTCGAGTTCCAAAATCCACTCGGCGGCGTTGTCGAGGAAATAGCGGTCGTGCGTTACCGCGACCACCGTGCCGGGGAAGCGCACGAGGAATTGTTCCAGCCATTCCACCGATTCCGCATCCAAGTGGTTGGTCGGCTCGTCCAGCAGTAGCATATCGGGTTTGCTCAACAAGAGTTTGCACAAGGCAACGCGGCGTTTTTCACCGCCGGACAGATTGCCGATTTTGGCATCCCATTCAGGTAGCCTCAACGCATCGGCAGCGATTTCCAATTCGTGCTCCGCACCGCCGCCCGTGGACGAACCCGCCGCAATAATCGCTTCCAAACGGCCCTGCTCTTCCGCCAGCGCGTCAAAATCTGCATCAGGATTGGCGTACTCGGCATATACCTCTTCCAAACGTTTCTGCGCCGCGGCCACTTCGCCCAAACCGCTTTCCACTTCCTCGCGCACGGTTTTTTCGGGATCAAGCTCCGGCTCTTGCGGCAGATAGCCGATTTTGATGCCGCCCATCGGCACGGCTTCGCCCTCGAATTCCTTATCCACGCCCGCCATAATCCGCAGCACGGTGGACTTGCCCGCGCCGTTCAAACCGAGCAGGCCGATTTTCGCGCCGGGGAAGAAGGAAAGGGAAATATCTTTAATGATGGTTTTCTGCGGCGGCACAACCTTGCTCACGCGCAGCATGGAATAGACGTATTGCGACATAACAACTCCTCGAAAATAGGGGAAACAGGCAAATGGGTAAATGCCGCCGATTCTAACCGAAAAAAGCATTTCAGGCAGCCGAAAGGCTACCTGAAAATACAGGTCGACTGCGTTTCTGAGAAAAAGAAATTTTTCAGGTAGCCTCTCCCCCTCTTGAGGCTACCTGAAAACTGACATCATCTATCCGGCAGCAAAAAACGGCGTTTGCAGCCCGGTTTGCACACAGCCCTTTCAGCCTGCCCGCTCTTGCCTTACAATGCCGCCCGTTCTTTCTATTTGCGGTTTTCCCATGCTTGCCAGCCTGATTGATTTCGTTCTGCATATCGACCAACACCTCATCGAGCTCACCCAAACCTACGGCCTGTGGATTTATGCCATCCTGTTCCTCATCGTGTTTTGCGAAACCGGGCTGGTGGTTACGCCCTTTCTGCCGGGTGATTCGTTCTTGTTTGCTGCCGGCGCGGTGGCGGCGCTGGGCGGGATGAATGTGCATATCGCGGCCGCGCTGCTCTTGGCGGCAGCGGTAATCGGCGATGCGGTAAACTTCGCCATCGGCAAGTATTTCGGCGAAAAGCTGTTTGCCAAACCGGATTCGCGCGTGTTCAAACGCGAGTATCTGGATAAAACCCATGCTTTCTACGAAAAATACGGCGGCAAAACGATTATTCTGGCGCGATTCGTGCCGATTGTGCGCACCTTTGCGCCCTTCGTAGCGGGTATGGGCAATATGCATTACGGCCGCTTTATCCGCTACAATATCATCGGCGCGCTGATGTGGGTGGGGCTGCTCACTTATGCGGGCTACTTCTTCGGCGAGCTGCCGGTGGTGAAAAATAATTTCGGCTTGGTGGCGATCGGCATTATCGTGGTGTCCGTGCTACCGATGGCAGTGGAAATCGCCAAGGCCAAATGGGGGAAGAAGGCTTAGTCTGCCGCTCCTGCTTCATTTTCAGGTAGCCTCTTACCATAGCGAATTAACATGGCGGCAAGCCAACGCAGTAGCAGTCTTATTGTCATTCACTCTATTTTTAAACGGCTAATTTCTTTTCAGGTAGCCTTCACGTTTTCCTATGATTTATCCTTGGCATGAATCCGCTTGGCGGCAGTTGGCTGCCCAATGGGGCAACCGCCCCAACGCCTGGCTGCTCACCGGCCGGCGCGATACCGGCAAAACCGCGTTTGCCCGCCATCTGGCGCAGGCGCTGTTGTGCGAACAGCCGCAGGCCGAACACCAGCCATGCGGCAGCTGCCCTTCCTGCCATCTGTTCGCCCAAGGCAGCCATCCGGACTACTACGAACTCGCGCCCGAGCTGCCTGCCGAAGGCGAAAGCGCGCGCAAGCTGCTGCAAATCAAAATCGATGCCGTGCGCGCCGTGCTATCGCCACTGCTGCAAAGCTCCGTGCGCGGCGGACTGCGCGTGGTGCTGGTGCAGCCAGCGGAAACCATGAACACCCAAGCCGCCAACGCGCTGCTGAAAATGCTGGAAGAGCCGCCCGCATCGGTGGTATTTCTCTTGGTTACCCACAACAAAGACCGCTTGCTGCCCACCATTAAAAGCCGCTGCCGCCCCTTCCTGCTGCCCGCCCCGAGTGCAGAAGAAGCCTTAGGCTACCTGAAAACGCAAAACACCCCCCAAGCCGAAGCCCTGCTCGCCTTCCACAGCGGCGCCCCGCTGTTTGCAGCCGAGCCGGAGCAAGACGCCATGCGCGAAGAGCTGTGCCAACTGCTGGCCAAACCGCGCCTGTTGGCCATGCTGGATTACGCCGCCGCCTTCGACAAGCAAAAATGGCCGCTAGCCGTGTTTCTCGACTGGCTGCACAAATGGCTGGCCGACACCGCGCTCGCCCAACAAAACCTGCCCCCGCTCTACTACCCGCAACACCAAGCCGCCATTTTTCAGGTAGCCTCCCGCACCCGGGGGACAACCTTATTCCAACTGGTACACACCCTAAACCGCCTCAGCCCTTACGGCCGGCACACCTTAAGTGTTAGAATGCAGGTTGAAAATTTATTAACCAACTACCTTGCTTTCTGGCAAAACAAACCGCTTTAAGAAAACAAGCCCGTTATTTATTTTGTATAAACGTTACTTACTTAAAACAAGGAAATACCCATGAGCACACCCGCCGACAGCGCCCCCGGCCGCATGATGAGCGTCAGCCTCAAAGACAAACCCATCGCCTACTACAGCTACATGCCGTTTCTGGAGCATGGCGGCATTTTCGTGCCCACCAACGACGAATTAAAAATGGGCGAAGAAGTGCTGTTGGTATTGGAACTGTTTGACAATCCGGAAAAATTCTTCCTGCGCACCCGCGTAGTGTGGATCAACCTCAGCCGCACCACCAACGGCCAGCCGCAAGGCGTAGGCCTCGCTTTCGGCGACGACGAAACCGGCATCAAATGTAAAAACTACATCGAAGACCAACTGCCCGGCCTGGTGCACACCGACCGCGCCACCTACACCATGTAGCCATGCTGATCGATTCGCACTGCCACCTCAACTTCCCCGACCTCGCCCAAAGGCTACCTGAAGTCCTCGCCAACATGGCCGAGGCCGGCGTGGATAAAGCCATCGCCATCAGCGTGAGCCGGCAGAGCTTCGAAGAAGTGCACGCCATCGCCCAAAAACATCCCAACATCTATGCCACAGTCGGCATCCACCCCGACGACCCGGAAGCCGAAGAATTCAGCCTGGAAGAACTGCTGGAACGCGCCGCCCGGCCCAAAGTGGTGGCCATCGGCGAAACCGGCTTGGATTATCATTGGTGCAAAGGCGATCTGGCCTGGCAGCACCAACGTTTCATCCTGCACATCGAAGCTGCCAACCGCAGCGGCCTGCCGCTTGTCGTCCACACCCGCGATGCCGCCGCCGATACCATGCGGCTGCTGCGCGAACACCAAGCCCGCGCAGGCGTTATCCACTGCTTCACCGAAGACGTGCGTATTGCCAAATTGGCGCTGGACTTAGGCTTCTACATCTCCTTCTCCGGCATCGTTACCTTCAAAAACGCCACCGCCATCCAAGAAGCCGCCCGCTACGTGCCGCTCGACAGGCTGCTGGTGGAAACTGATGCCCCCTACCTTGCGCCCGTGCCCAAACGCGGTAAACCCAACGAACCGGCCTACGTCCGCCACACCGCCGCCTTCGTTGCCCAGCTGCGCGGCGACAGCTTGGAAAATATCGCCCAAGCCACCACCGCCAACTGCCTGCGGCTGTTCAATAAAATCTGCACGGCGGCTTGAGATCTGTTGGGTACACACGGCTTCTGCTGAAAATCTGTAGCATCCGTGTGGTTTAGTCGTACTAAATCGGCATACCGAAGCCACATCGGATCATCCCAATCCGAAATAAAATAAAAAGGCTACCTGAAATCTTTCAGGTAGCCTTTTAACATTGCAGAGAGCAGGCCAAACATTTATACCAAACCAGCTGCCACTTAATGCCAATTTCTTCCATTCAGCCAAAGCATAAAAACAGATTGCTCACGCTTGGCTGATAGCTCATCTTCCCTTATGCAGCCTCTCACGCCCGCATAGATTCAAACAATCGGAAATAATCGGGAAAGGTTTTATTCACGCATTGCGGGTCGTTGATATACACCGGCACGCCGAGCAGGGAAACCAGCGAGAAGCACATGGCCATGCGGTGGTCGTCGTAGGTGTCGATACGGGCGTTGGCGGCCAGGCGGGGCGGCGGGGTGATGTGGATGGCTTCGGCTTCCTCTTCCACCCGTGCGCCGAGTTTGCGCAGTTCGGCGGCCATGGCGGCGATGCGGTCGGTTTCTTTCACGCGCCACGAGCCGATATTGCGCAGGCTGCAACGTGCGCCGGAAGCCAGTGCCACTACGGCCAGGGTCATTGCCGCATCGGGGATGTGGTTGGCATCCAAATAAAAGGGGCGGATGCGCTGGCCGGGGCGGCGGGCTACCTGAATATAATTTTCGCCCCACTCCACGGCGGCGCCGATTTTTTCCAGCTCGACGGCAAACGCAGTGTCGCCCTGGATGCTGTGCCGCCCGATACCGTACACGCGCACGGGGGCGGCGGCAAGCAGGCCGGCGGCAAGGAAATAGGACGCTCCGGAGGCATCACCTTCCACATGAAGGGTAGCCGGGGCGTGGTAGCGGGCACTTTCAGGTAACCTGAACAGGCAGTGGCTGTCGTGGGCTACCTGAACGCCGAATTGCGCCATCAGTTTGAGCGTGATGTCGATATAGGGTTTGGAAATCAGCTCGCCCTGTACTTCGATTTCGTACGCTTGGCCGGTGAGCGGCAAGGCCATCAAAAGGGCGGTGAGGAATTGGCTGGACACGTTGCCGCGCACGGTAATGCGGCTCTGGCCGTCGGCCTGCCGCTCACCGATGTGCAGCGGCGGATAGCCTGCCTGGCCTTCGTAGTGAATGCTCGCCCCGGCTTGGCGCAGGGCATCGACCAAATCGCCGATGGGGCGTTCGTGCATCCGCGCCACGCCGTGCAGATGATAATCGCCGCCAAGCAGAGCCAGGGCGGCGGTAAGCGGGCGGAAGGCGGTGCCGGCGTTGCCGAGGAACAAATCGGCCTGCCGCTGCGAGAAACGGCCGCCGCAGCCGTGTACGGTGTAGCTGCCGCCACCATGATGTTCGATGCAGACACCGAGACTTTGCAGCGCGGCGAGCATGTGACGGGTATCATCGGCATCGAGCAGGTTGTCGATGCGGCAAGCGTTGTCGGACAGGGCGGCCAACAGCAGGGTACGGTTGCTGATGCTTTTGGAGCCGGGCAGCGTGATGGCGGCGGGTCGCAGGCGGGCGGCGGGGAGGTAGAGGGAATCGGTCATGATGGGATGGGCTTGGGATAGAGAGGGAGGCTGGCTGCAAACAGGCAGCGGGTTTTATAGTGGAATGGCTGCTTTCAGGTAGCCTTTCGTGTTTGCGGGCTACCTGAAATTTTGGCGGATTTCTTTTTCAGGTAGCCTCTTTTTTGGCCTAAAGGCTACCTGAAACAACCGCCCTACTCTGCTGCCGCCATTTCCAGCATTTCGGCGGCATGGCGGCGGGTGGTGTCGGTGAGGGTTTCGCCGCCGAGCATGCGGGCGATTTCTTCAACGCGCGCACTGCCTTCGAGATCACGGATGGTGCTCACGGTTTGGCCACCGCCGCTGTGTTTGCTCACCTGCCAATGCTGCGCGCCGCAGGCGGCCACTTGCGGCAGGTGGGTCACGGCGAGCACTTGGTGTTGCCGACCCAACGTGCGTAGGGCGCGGCCGACGGTTTCGGCTACGCCTCCGCCTATGCCGCTGTCTACTTCGTCAAAAATCAGGGTGGGAATTTGCGTATATTGGCTGGCGGTGACCTGCAAGGCTAGGCTGATGCGGGCCAGTTCTCCGCCGGAGGCCACTTTGTTCAGCGGCCGCAAAGGGCTGCCTTGGTTGGCGGCTACCTGAAACTGCACCTGCTCCAGCCCGTATGCCTGCGCTTCGCACGGAATGAGCTCGATGTGGAAACGTGCGCCGCGCATGGAAAGCTGCTGCATGTGTTCGGTAGTTTCTTCGGCCAGTTTGGCGGCGGCCTGCTGCCTTTGGGCAGACAGCTCGCGCGCAGGCTGCAAATAAGCGGCTTCGGCCAGGCGCACTTGTTCGCGTAGGGCTTCGATGTCGGCGGCAGCTTCGGAATCAGCCAAATCCTGCTGTAGCTGTACCAGGCGGGCGGGCAGTTCTTCGGGCTCGATACGGTGGCGGCGGGCGGCAGACATCAGTTCGGCCATGCGCTCTTCCTGCGCGGCTAATTCGGCGGGGTTGATTTCGGCACGGGCAGCCACGCTGTGCATGTGGCTGCCGATTTCGCCCAACTCGGCTTCGATGCTGTCGAGCATAGCCAGGCTTTCGGCAAAACGCGGTTCGATGCCGGAGAGGCTTTCCAGCTGGCGGCGGCAGCGCCCGGCCAGGCTGTGCAGGCCGTTGTCGCCATCGATGTGTGCGGCCACTTCTTCGGCAGCCTGCAACAGCTCGGCGGCGTGCGCCAGGCTGTCGTAGCTTTGCGAAAGCTGCGCCCATTCGCCTTCCACCGGAGCGAGTTTTTCCATTTCGCCCACCTGCCAAGCCAACCGTTCGCGCTCTTCGGCCAAACGCTCGCCCTCGGCTTCGGCGGTGGCCAAATCTTCTTGTGCCTGCCGCCATTGCCGATAAGCGGCTTGCACTTGCTCAGCCAAAGGTTTGCTGCCGGCAAAAGCATCCAGCAGATCGCGCTGCACGGCTTCGCTGTTGAGTGAGTGGTGCGCGCTTTGGCCGTGGATGTCCACCAGGCGGCTGCCGATTTGGCGCAGTTGGGCTAGGGTGGCGGCCTGATTGTTGATGAAGCTGCGGCTGCGGCCTTTACTGTCGATGGTGCGGCGGATGGAAAGCTCAACTTCGTCTGTACCAAGCAGGCCTTGTTCGCAGAGTTCGGCACGCAATTTGGGCAGATCGCTCAAATCAAACAGGGCAGACAGCTGCGCTTCGGGGCAGCCGTGGCGGATCTGGCTGTAGTCGGCCTTATCGCCGAGCAGCAGGCTGAGCGCATCGAGCGTGATGGATTTGCCGGCGCCGGTTTCGCCAGTAAGCACGGTAAAGCCGGGCTGGAAATCCAGATGGAGTTGCTCAACAATCACAAAATCGCGCAAAGAGAGGGCAAGCAGCATGGCGTTCTCGAAAGGAAAGGGTGAGGCGGATTATATAACAAGCTACCTGAAAACCGAGAGGCTACCTGAAAACGGTTTTTCAGGTAGCCTTTTGCTGTGCATAGTGGAATTACAGCAGTGCGTCTACAAACTCGCGGGCGTTGAACGGGCGCAAATCGTCGATGCCTTCGCCCACGCCGATAAAACGCACCGGCACGGGGCGACGGCTGGCCAATGCAGCCAGCACGCCGCCTTTGGCCGTACCGTCGAGCTTGGTCACGATGAGGCCGGTGAGCCCCAGCGCGTCATCGAAGGCAATCACTTGGTTCACGGCATTCTGGCCGATATTGGCATCCAGCACCACCACGATTTCGTGCGGCGCGTCGGGCATGGATTTCTGCAACACACGTTTCACTTTTTTGATTTCTTCCATCAAATGGGTTTGCGTGGGCAAACGACCAGCCGTATCGGCCAGCACGATGTCGATACCGCGCGCCTTGGCGGCTTCCACGGCATCGAAGCAGACGGCGGCAGAGTCGCCGGACGCTTGGGAGATCACGGTAACACCGTTGCGCTCGCCCCATTCGGCCAGCTGCTCGCGGGCGGCGGCACGGAAAGTGTCGCCGGCGGCCAGCAGCACGCTTTTGCCCTGGGCTTGGAAATATTTGGCTAACTTGCCGATGGAAGTGGTTTTGCCCGCGCCGTTGATGCCGGCGAGCATAATCACAAACGGCCGTTTGTCTGCCGGTAAGGCCAGCGGCTGTTCCAGCGGTTTAATCAGCTCGTAGATGGCCTCTTTCAATGCCCCGCGCAGTTCTTCACCGTCTTTCAGGCCGCGCAGGCTCACGCGCTGGCGCACTTCTTCCATCAGATGCTCGGTGGCTTCAATGCCCATATCGCTGGTGAGCAGCACGGTTTCCAGCTCTTCATACAGGTCTTCGTCTATCTTGCCGCCGCCAAACACGCCGGCCAGCGATTTGGCCATTTGCTGGCGCGATTTACTCAAACCTTGCTTGAGGCGGGCCGCCCAGCCAAGCGAGATTGGCTGCTCTGAAACTGGCTCGACAGCGGCTTGGTCGATGTCGGTGCTTAATGGAGCAACTGATTCCGCCGCTGCCGGTTCACTGGATGCTGGCTCGTTGCTTGCCTGAGCATCAGAGTCGTGTTCATCAACTAAAGCAGCTGCTTCAGCTATAGCAACAGATGTTTTGCCCGTTGCTGGTTCTGCCACTTCCACCGCAGGCACGGCATCAGTGATTGTATCTGCCTGTGTTTCAACAGGGGATTGTTCGGCCAAAACTTCCGGTTGTGCGGGCGCTGCTTCAGCATCTGCTATTTCTGTGCTTGCGGGCTCGTATGCCGATGTTCCGGTGGCTAAATCAGTTAACTCCGATTCGGGCACAGCAATTTCAGCAGCAGGCGTTTGGGCAGCGGCTTGCTCTGCGGTTTCTGAGGCTGGTTGCGCCACAACCTCTTCGGTTTGCACTGCTTCTTCAACAGCCTGTACCAACTCGGCATCCTGTTGCGGAGCGGCAGGTTGCGCTTTGCGCTTTCTAAAAAATCCAAAAACCATCTGGTTGGTTATACTCCATAAACAAACCGGTTTACCAACCGGCAATGGAACAAAGGCTACCTGAAACAGATTGGCTGTATTTTCAGGTAGCCTGGCGTGCGGCACTCAGTGCGTATTGGAGAGGCGTTTAGCTGCTTTCCAAATCCACAATGCTGCGGGCTGCACGGCGGGCGTCGAGCAGAATCAAACCCAATTTAGCGCTTTCGCGGGCGGTTACTACCAATACAGTGTCTTCGCCGGCCTGAATCAGCAAGATGTAGCCATCGGTGCCTTTCACAATCACCTGCTCCAATTCGCCGCACAGCAGCTCTTTGGTAGTACGGTTACCCAAGGCCAGCAGAGCGGCAGACATCGCACCCACGCGATCCGGGTCGATATTGGCCTGGAGCATAGAAGCAATCGGCAGACCGTCACTAGAAATAACAGCGGAAGCGGTAATATCAACAGACGAACTGTTCAAATCGCTCAATACGGAAGAAACTAATTGTTGTTGCATATCGTGTTTTCCCAATAATTTAATCAGAATGTTTCAATTTGGTTCGCAGAATCAACGATTTGATACAGCGCCCGCACCAAAGATACAAATTCATCTTTATGCAACTGCGGCACGCCGCCGGTCACCAGGATAAATTTCAAATCACCGATATACAGCGGGAAGAAGGTCAGCTCGCTTTGGCCGGACGGATCACAAATGCCCACCGCGTTGTGGTAGATGTTCAGGTTATTCTTAATCAGAAGACTGTGCTGTTCATACAAACGCACGGCTTCACTAGCCAACACAGCGATTTCTTCAGCCGCTTCGTGGTTAAAACCAGAGCTGGAGAAATAGAAACCGTCTTGATCCACCAACAATGCTTTTTGCACATCAGAAAGGTGCATCAGGATATTGGGCAGGCCGGTACCGCTGAGTAAATCAGTTTTCTTGTCTGGCTCGTCTTCGCCATACAAAAATTCCAAACGCTGCATGCGATACAACAAGTTGAGTGCGGCATCAATATCGTTGGTTTGCGCCCAGCGCAATACATTTTCACGGCTAACGGTTTCCTGCTCACCAGCTTGTAGAATACCGCCCAATAGAGTACGGCTAGCGCTTTGGCCTTTATTGGAAACCGCATAATATGCGCCGGCAGGAGTTACTCGCGGGTATAGATTAGGCTGCAAAAGTAGTGTCGAATCCATTTTTATACCTCTAAACCAGGATCAATTGAATACAGCATAGCTGTAACCAGCTGTTTCACATCGTTTTCGTTACGAGCATCAATTTCAAATACTGGCACGTTCATGCCGTATTGCAACAGATATTTCTGGTATACCTCGATACCGGGCGTAGCTTTCAAATCCATCTTGGTTACACCCACTACCACTGGTGCGGTTTTGAGCAAGTCGCTGAATGAGTCCAAAAAGAACTTCAAATCTTTCAAAGGATTGGAACGGGTATTATCCAACAGCAACACCAAACCCATACTGCCTTGGCTCAAAATGTCCCACATGAAATCAAAACGTTCCTGCCCAGGCGTACCGTACAAATGCACTTTGGTTTTTTCATCCAAATGAATCACGCCATAGTCCATGGCCACAGTGGTGTGGCTTTTCATGGAGGTAGTCATATCAGATGCACGGGCATCGGTCTTAATCGGTGGGTCGTCTGACAGTGCAGCAATAGCGGTAGTTTTCCCCACGCCGACCGGGCCTGTAAAAATAATCTTATTCTCTGCCATGTTATATTCCTTTATCGGCCAATAATTTTATTCATCAAACGTTGCAGCAGTCCGCGCTGTTTCGGTACTTCTTCGTCGCCATCATCTTCATGCGATCTGGCATGGACTCTCTCCGGACGCTGTATAGTTTGCGTTTGTGCGGCAGCTCTAGCTTGCCCTGCTCCAGCAGCCTGAGGCTCAGCCTGCCCGGCCGATTCCACAATCAGATGGTCGGTAACATAGACTGCAGTGAGATAGTCAGCCAAATCTTTGTTATCGATAAGCATCAGCTTATGCAGGATAGTCAGGCTACCTGAAGCCTTGGTTAAGAAGGCAGATAGGCGCATTGATTCGGCAAGCGGGGCCAGACGGGTCAGGTTTGGCCAGTTGCGAACTTTGAACACTGTATTTTTATTGATTACTTTGGGGAAGCGGCCATTACCTGTCCAAATAGCCAGCTGCCACAGGCAAGCACTGATGGAGAGTTTAGCCTTGGCCTTCAAATGCTCTTCAGTAATTACTCGTGTCTGCAAATCAACAAACTTTTGCTCACACAAAGATTGCAGTGTTTCAGAATCGGTTGCTAGCAACACTTTCTGAACGGAGGGGAACACCAACAGCACAGGTTTACCATTGTGCATTACTGCCACATCGTTATCCTGCTTGGCTGCTTTGCGCACTTCGCCCAGCAAGCCGCTGTCTTCATCAAAATGTTCGATGGTGATGCTGGCAGAATGAGATTGTGTGGCTGCCGGTTCAGTCTCTTGTATTGCCTGTCTAGAAACAGGAGCCGCTGAGCTGCCACTACTACTAGCTACCCAGATACCATTACCCTGTTGCAAGTTCTTTAAGTTCAAAAACAGAGTATCGAACTTAATTGGTTTGGCTAAATAAGGAGCGGTTACCGGAGGCGGAGAACTGGAGAAATACACCACTTTCGCATCTGGAAACTGGTTTTTCGCATCTTTCCAAATCTCTACATCGGTATCGGCATCGGCCAATACCATATCCGGCTGAATGCCCTGCTCCACCGTAACCAGTTCATAATTGGTGATGCCGTGCATTTTGAATGCCATGCGGAACATCGCATATTGGCGCTCATCCATGCCCAACAGCATAATGTGAACCGTCTTCACTTGGGGGATTGCGTTATTAGTCATTTATTATGTCCGAACAGAACCGTAGTTGATTTTTTGTAGCAACTGGCTCATTGCCAATACTACCTCCTCTGGCGGATGCTGGATATTGGCACGTATCTTATGCAATACCTGCTCCAAGCGCTCCCACTCTTCCGCACGTTCGCAAATATCGAACAGCGTGATATACAGCTGCGATTCGCTGGGGTATTCCAAAATCGATTCTTCCAGCAAATTCATTGCTTCATCCAGCTGACCGTACATCAATAAAGATTCGATATCACGCAACACTTTTTCTGTCGGCGTCTGTTTTACGCTGACATCATCAGTACGGGTTCTAATAAGGGGTTTGCGGTGCGCTTTTTGGGTACTGGTGCCTCGATCCAAGAAACCGTTGGCAATCCCGATTTCGCGCAGTTGAGCCTCATTCGGATTAGCTTCCAACTGAGTAAAGATGGGGTGCTCGCCCAAATTGAGACCCCAGCCCAGCATTCTTTCTTTCACTTGGCGGCCATACGGGCCCAAGGTGTAGTAAAGCTGCCAAAGATGCTGTGCAAAGCGGTCGATATTTTGATTTTTATAGTCCAAGCTCAGCGCATCAATAATCAACGCTGCAGGTTTATTGGCTTGGCGGATGGCCTTATTGGCATAGCTGACTGCCGCATCGTAGACCAATCTGTCCTTCATCAATCGATAGCCGGATTCGGGTTCCATAAAGCCCATAAGCGCCGCTTTTTCCTCATCGTGCACAAGGATGGCACCAGCGTATTTGGCGTTGGTTACCAGCTCCTTGCGAGACTTGGCTGGTACCAAATCTGCCACCTTCTGTTCACTCTCGGCTTCTGCAACCGCACGACGGCTTTTCTGTTTGGTCTGTTTGCTTTGTGCCGGAGTATCCAGCCCGCTGCGTTCGCCGATTTCGGCAGAGGTTTGCTGTACACCCCAGCCCAGTACTTCTTCAGCCAACACACGTAGATTAAGGTTGTTTTTATCAACCGCCAAGCCTTGCTTGATGTAGTCCTCGGTTTGGGCTTTGGTGAGCAGGTTGCCGAACTGGCGTAAGGTTTCGGCCAATTCGTCCGGCTTTTTAGCATCCAGCCACAGTTGCACCAGCTCATTAACCAAGGTGCTGCGCATACCGTCGCTCACTGCTGCTGAGCCGGAAGTTAGATATTGAGACAGCGATTCGGCTGCTTTTTCATGATAACCAAATTGCTTATAGACTTTATATTCCGTGAGCGCATCAACTTCCTGCGCCACATTGACTGCTGCTTCTTCCGCTTCCACATCAGGCACAGCTTCCCAACCCCAGTCTTCGCTCACCTCAACCTCTTCAGGCTCAGATGGCGAGGCGGTTGCAGCTTGTCGAACAGCTGCCGGCGCCGACTTCTTACCGGCTGATCGAGCGGCAGCACGCTTATCTCTGCCTTTTTTCTCTTCATCAACAGCGGCTTTTGCTTGTTGTTTTTGGCGGCGCTGCACAAAAATCAAGCCTGCCAAAACCACCAATAGCGGAACTAGAATCGTCAGATCCATTTATCCCACCCTCCCTAAACATAATTGAATGAAAATATTCATCCTACTTCTCTTAACATCTTTCCAAACACAAATGTCGGAAATTTAGACTAAAGTATATATTAATTTACACGTTCTATTCAAACGGATTAATGAAACTCTCCGCTAAAAAGAATAGAGATTACACACTAACAGCGTACTTTTTCTCTGCCTAGCAGGTAACAATTGATGGGCAATTTCACGGCAACACCCCGTTAGGCAACAGCAGCCAAACATAGCCGGTCTGCTTCATACGGCCGGCCACTCTACCCGCCTCATCGCCATAACCCCAAAAAAAGTCCACACGCACCGCACCGTTGATAGCACTACCAGTGTCTTGCGCCATAATCAGGCGGTTGAGCGCATGGCCGGTTTCAGGATGCGCAGTGGCCAGAAACAGTGGTGCACCCAAAGTGATGAAGCGTTTATCAACTGCGCCGGAATAACCGCCGCTCAGCGGCACACCCAACGAACCAATCGGCCCGTCGTTGCCATCCGGCAGCTGGCGGAAAAACACATAACTGGGATTTTGGCCCAACACTTCAGCCAACTTATCCGGATGCGCACGCAACCAATCACGAATTTTCGGCATACTGGTTTGCGCCAGCGGCAGATAACCCTTATTGGCCATATAACGGCCGATAGAAATATAGGGGTGGTCGTTTTTATCGGCAAACCCTAAGCGGATATAGCGCCCGTCCGGCGTACGAATTCGGCCGGAGCCTTGGATATGCAGGAAAAACAATTCAACCGGATCATCGGCATAAGCCAACACCGGCGCACTGCCATTTACCGCACCGGCATTGATTTGCTCACGGGTGTAATACGGCACAAAACGGCTACCTGAAACTCGCCCTTTCAAAGATCGGCTTTTATCCCGACCAGGGAAGTCTGCTAGATTGGCCGTGTATTCACCATTGGCGGCAATTTGGCCACTGTTGCGACCGGTGAGGTGGATTCGTACTGTTCCCGATTGCGGCGCACCGGCCAGCGGCACAGTAACCAAATCAGCGGGTAAGCCATAAATTGGGAAGCGCGCCTGCGCAGTTTGCCGCGCACTACCGTGCAACACCGGCTCGTAGTAACCGGTTATCGTACCGCCCAACTGCCCGTTGTGGCTCACTTCCCACGGAGTGAAATATTGCTCGAAAAACTGCCTAGCCGCCGCAGACTGACTGCCCACCCTGTCGGCCTGGGCACACACATTCTGCCATTGCGGCTTGTTCTTCAAAGCAGTACAGCTTTTGCGAAACGCATTCAAGCTAGCCGCAAAATCCTGTTGCGGCCACTGCGGCAAAGCAGCAAACGACACCGCCTTATACCCTGCCGGGCTACCTGAAACCCGATGCTGATAGCCTTCTGCATAACGCTGCCCGGGCGGCAAAGCCGGCATACCGCTGACACCGATGCCAGAGGGCTTGGGCCGACTATGAAAAAAACAGCCGCCCAGCAACAATGCCGACACCAACAGCCAGCCGTTACGAGAAGAAAGAAATTTTCCTGCCATTTCAGTTTTCATTCCATGAAGTTGAATTTATACCACTGAAAGAAATCGATAAATAATATATAAACATTGCCGCCCGTCCCGCGCCGCTTCCAGTGCATTCCAGCCAACTCCTGCCCGTTTACGGCGGCCGCAGGCGCAAACTGGCAGAATTTAACCACCCACCCCAGCCGCCGGGCAAATCATTTTACAAGTACAAACATTTCGTCCGCTGCCGCATCGGCTACAATATCGTTTTTCGCCTTTCCATTTTTCAGGTAGCCTTTCATGAGCCGCAAAAGCGCCGTATCCCCGATGATGCAGCAGTATCTCGAGATCAAAGCCCAGCACACCGACAAACTGCTGTTCTACCGCATGGGCGACTTCTACGAGCTCTTCTTCACCGATGCCGAAGAAGCTGCCCGCTTGCTCGACATCACCCTCACCACCCGCGGCCAAATCAACGGCGAGCCCATCAAAATGGCCGGAGTGCCACACCACGCGGCCGAGCAATACTTGGCCAAACTGGTCAAACTCGGCCGCAGCGTGGCCATTTGCGAGCAAGTAGGCGAAGTGGGCGTTGGCAAAGGCCCAGTGGCGCGAGAAGTGGTTCGCATCATCACCCCCGGCACGCTCACCGATGCCGCCCTGTTGGAAGACAAAGAAACCAACCGCATCACCGCCGTGGCTTGGAACGGCAAGGCCAAGCAGCCGGTTGGCCTCGCCTGGGCCTCCCTGCAAAGCGGCGAATTCAAAGCCAAAATCATCGCCCCGGCCCAACTGCCCGACGAACTCGCCCGCTTGCAGGCCGCCGAAGTATTGTTGCCTGACCAAGCCGCCGCTAAACTGAGGCTACCTGAAAACTGCAACCCCACCCGCCTGCACGACTGGCAATTCGCCCCCGACAGCGCCCACACTCTGCTCACCGACTACTTCGGCTGCCAAGACCTGCTCGGCTTCGGCCTCCAATCCGGCGAACACGATCCCGCCATCGGCGCCGCCGGCGCCCTGCTCAACTACATCCGCCACACCCAATCCCAGCTGCCGCGCCACCTCGACAACCTCAGCCTCGAAACCGAACAACAATACATCGGCATGGATGCCGCCACCCGTCGCAACCTCGAAATCACCGCCACCCTGTCCGGCAAAAAAGAGCCCACCCTCTTTTCCACCCTCGACCGCTGCGCTGGCAACATGGGCAGCCGCCTGCTCGCCCAATGGCTGCACAACCCGCTGCGCAACCGCGAACACATCCGCGCCCGTCAAGAAGCCGTATCCGCCCTGCAAAACGATTATTCCGCCCTGCAAGACTACCTGAAAACCATCGCCGACATCGAACGCATCGCCGCCCGCATCGCCGTAGGCTCCGCCCGCCCGCGCGACCTCTCCGGCCTGCGCGACAGCTTATTTACCCTCACCCGACTCAGGCTACCTGAAAGCAGCCTGCTCAATACCCTGGCCGACATCTTCCCGCAAGGTGCCGATATTGCCGAGAAGCTGCAAAAGGCCATCCTGCCCGAGCCCGCCGTGTGGCTGCGCGACGGCGGCGTGATCAACCACGGCTTTTCCGCCGAGCTCGACGAATTGCGCCGCATCCAAAACCACGGCAGCGACTTCCTGCTCGAACTCGAAGCGCGCGAACGCGAGCGCACCGGCCTTTCCACCCTCAAAGTCGAATACAACCGCGTGCACGGCTTCTACATCGAGCTTTCCAAAATTCAAGCTGCCGAAGCCCCCGCCGACTACCAGCGCCGCCAAACCCTGAAAAACGCCGAACGCTTCATCACCTCCGAGCTCAAAACCTTCGAAGACAAGGTGCTCAATGCCCAAGAGCACGCCCTCGCCCTCGAAAAACGCCTCTACGACAGCCTGCTGCAAGAGCTCCAGCAGCAACTGCCCCTGCTGCAACGTACCGCCAAAGCCGCTGCCGCGCTGGATGTACTCTGCTGTTTCGCCCACTTTGCCGCCGAACACGATTACCACGCCCCCCAGTTTACCGACTATCCCGGCATCGAAATCGACAACGGCCGCCATCCCGTGGTTGAAGGCCAAGTGCCGCACTTCACCCCCAACCACACCCGCCTCGACCACAAACACCGCCTCATGCTGCTCACCGGCCCCAATATGGGTGGCAAATCCACCTATATGCGCCAAGTCGCCCACATCGTTTTGCTCGCCCACACCGGCAGCTTCGTGCCCGCCGAAGCCGCCCGCATCGGCCAAATCGACCAAATTTTCACCCGCATCGGCGCCTCCGACGACCTCGCCGCCAACCGCTCCACCTTCATGGTGGAAATGAGCGAAACCGCCTACATCCTGCGCCACGCCACCGAGCAATCCCTAGTGCTCATGGACGAAGTCGGCCGCGGCACCTCCACCTTCGACGGCCTCGCCCTCGCCCAGGCCGTGGCCGAACATTTAATCCAAAAAAACCAATCTTTCAGCCTGTTTGCCACTCACTATTTCGAGCTCACCCTCCTGCCCGAGCAACACAGTGCCGCCGTCAATATGCACCTCTCCGCCTTAGAAGAAGGGCAAGATATCGTCTTCCTACACCACATCGAGCCCGGCCCGGCCGAAAAAAGCTACGGCATCGCCGTAGCCAAACTCGCCGGCCTGCCCGCCCCCGCCCTCAAAGCCGCGCAGAAACACCTCGAACAGCTCGAAGCCCAGGCCGCCGCCCACCGCCCACAGATGGATATGTTCAGCCTGCCAGAAGATGCAGTGCCCGAACACAGCCCGGCCGAGCCCGTCCCGCCGGCCGCCCACCCCCTGCTGCAAGAGCTCGCCGCGCTGCACCCCGACGAACTTACCCCGCGCCAAGCCCTCGAGCTGCTGTATCAACTGCAAAAACAGGCTGCCACTGCACAAGAGGCTACCTGAAAGCGGAGCTGCACCCCCCCAACGCCAACTACCGACACAGCTAAAAGCAGCGTCGCTGTTTTTCAGGTAGCCCCAAGCCGCGAAAAGCTGCCTGAAAATGCTGTATTGGTTTCAGGTAGACTTGCCACAAAATGCTGTCTGAAAACGTAATAATTTGTAGATTTCCAGTAAAACGGCGATAATACAGCCGTTTTCGAACACGAAAGCCCTCAGTGTCAATTTAATAATCGTAAGGACTTTAACTATGAAACAACGCTTACTCGCTTTAGCCCTCATTTCCGTATTGGCAGCCTGCGGCGGCCAAGCTCAATCCGCCGCAGCCAGCGGCGCACAAACCGCTGCTACCGCACCTGCTCTCGATTCTGTATTGGCCGAACCTAAAGTAGGCGACCTCTACGCTGCAAAACTCAGCTCTTTCTCCGACCAAGGTTTCGGTCAAAACGGCAAGGAGCAATCCGTGGCCTACGGTCTGATGAAAGTAGTGGAAGTACAATCCAACCACATCATCGTGATCACCGAAGATGCCGCTTGGGAAGTGCCTGAAGGCGCCAAACAAGACCTGAACGGCGACCTCTCCAACATCACTTGGGACGAATCCGAACGCATCCAAATCAAACGCGACGAACTGCCCCAAATGGTGGCTGACGGCCGAATCGTAGAAACCCGCCGCCTCGACAAATAATCCGTTCCGCATATGATTAAAGGCTACCTGAAAACTTTCAGGTAGCCTTTTCCATTGCCCAACATCCCATCCACTACCGCCTGGTTAAGTCACTTGCGATACAAGCCGATGCCCTGCATACAGCAGGCGCAATTCAGCACAGCGAAACCAAGCCGCACGAGAGTGAAGATAATTCGCGATAGCGATATAATCCTTATCACTACCGCCACACATCAGCGGCAACTTCATTCCAACCATCCCAAAGGCATCCCTCATGGCAGCCACCAAGCTCAACAAAATCACCTGCATTACCGACCTCCAGCGCATCGCCCGGCACAAAGTGCCCAAAATGTTCTACGACTACGCCGACACCGGCTCGTGGACCGAATCCACCTACCGCGCCAACGAAGCCGATTTCCAATCCATCCTGTTCCGCCAGCGCGTGCTGGTAAATATGGAAAACCGCAGCCTCGAGAGCAAAATGATCGGGCAAACCGTGACAATGCCGCTCGCCCTCGCCCCCGTCGGCCTCACCGGCATGCAGCATGCCGACGGCGAAATCCTCGCCGCCCGCGCCGCCGCCAAATTCGGCGTGCCCTATATCCTCTCCACCATGAGCATCTGCTCTATCGAAGACGTGGCCGCCAACAGCCCCGAGCCCTTCTGGTTTCAGCTTTATGTGATGCGCGACCGCGAATTCATGCGCGACCTCATCCGCCGCGCCAAAGCCGCCCAATGCTCCGCCCTCGTGCTCACTGCCGATTTGCAGGTGCTCGGCCAGCGCCATAAAGACATCAAAAACGGCCTCTCCACCCCGCCCAAGCCCACCCTGATGAACCTGCTCAACCTCGCCACCAAGCCCGAATGGGGCTTAGGTATGCTCAACACCCAGCGGCGCGGCTTCGGCAACATCGAAGGCCACGTTAAAGGCGTGAGCGACATGAGCTCCCTCTCCGCCTGGACGGCCGAGCAATTCGACCCGAGCTTAAGCTGGGACGACGTCGCCCGCATCAAAGACGAATGGGGCGGCAAACTCATCATCAAAGGCATCATGGAGCCGGAAGACGCCGAAGCGGCGGTGAAAAGCGGCGCGGATGCCATCGTGGTATCTAACCACGGCGGCCGCCAGCTCGACGGCGCCCCCTCCTCCATCCGCGCCCTGCCCCGCATCGTTTCCGCCGTCGGAAACGATATCGAAGTGTGGATGGACGGCGGCATCCGCAGCGGCCAAGACATCCTGCGCGCTTGGGCATTGGGCGCGCGCGGCGTACTCATCGGCCGCGCCTACATCTACGGGCTAGGTGCCTACGGCGAAGCAGGCGTCACCCGCGCGCTGGAAATCCTCTACAACGAAATGGACATCACCATGGCCTTCACCGGCCACCGCAATATCCAAACCGTTACCCGCGATATTTTGGTGGAAGGCACATACTAACGCCCCTTGCCCTGTACTATAATTCAGGCTACCTGAAAAACAGCGCAGCTTTCAATTTCCGTTGAAGCCCCCGTTTTCAGGTAGCCTTCTTAATCAATCTTTTTATAGGAAAACCCAAATGCGTACCCAACCCCTACTGCTCGCCCTTCTCATCGCCACCCCCTTCGCCGCTGCCGGCAATCTCGAATGCAACCCCCAGCCGGTTCAACAAGGCGTACCCACCGTATACCGCTGCACCTATCACAACGGCACCCTCGCCCAAGCCTACGCCGCCATGCGCGCCAACCAAAACGAAAACCACATCCTGCAGCTCGACCATCCCCATCTGCCGCGCACCCTGCCCACACGCACCTTCACCCGCAATAGCCAAGCCCACTTCGACTATGACGGCGACGGCCAAAACGAGGCCTACCCGATCAAACTCGTCATCAACCGCCCCGGCCCGAACCGTGTGCTGGTCAGATTCTTCCACGACAGTCCCGCCACCCCCTACTCCCGCGCTACTCTGTTTGAGCGCAAAGGCCGCAACGTAGAAATCACCATTTCCGAATTTGCCTCCTAAAGCGTATGCACGACATCATTTTCAGGTAGCCCCACACCAAACCCGCAAGGACGCCCCGCATGACCATCCAACAACGTTTCCAGCAAGCCAACGGCATCCTGGAAAAAGCCGACCTCCTGTTCGACGAAGCCACCTGCCGCGCCGCCCTGGAGCGCATGGCCGCAGAGATTACCGCCGATCTGGCCGGCCAATACCCCCTACTCCTGCCCGTGATGGGCGGTGCCGTCGTATTTACCGGCCAGCTCCTGCCCCTTTTGCGCTTCCCCCTTGATTTCGACTACGTACATGTTTCCCGCTACGGCAGCGAACTGAGCGGCAGCGTGCAGCTCAACTGGCTGCGCGCCCCGCAAAACAGCGTGGAAGGCCGTCATGTTTTAGTGCTCGACGACATCCTAGACGAAGGCCACACCATGGCCGCCATCCACAAACAAGTGATGGAAATGGGCGCCGCCTCCTGCCGCACCGCCGTGTTCGCCAACAAAGACATCAACCGCTCCAAACCGATCACTGCCGATTATGTGGGCATCCACGTGCCCAACCGCTATGTGTTCGGCTACGGCATGGATGCCAGCGGCATGTGGCGCAATCTCGGCGCCATCTACGCCCTGGCTGATAAATAACGAAGCCTAAGCTGGAGGCTACCTGAAAGTGGCAGTATCGTACTGCCAACTATCCATTCCTTTTACAATAACAACAAAAGGCTACCTGATTGTTCAGGTAGCCTTTTTCATCTGCACAAACATCACTCGATATTCTGCACTTGCTCGCGCATCTGCTCGATGAGCACTTTCAGTTCTACCGAGGCCTGGGTGCATTCGGCGGCAATGGATTTACTACCCAGCGTGTTGGCTTCGCGGTTGAGTTCCTGCATCAGGAAATCCAGGCGCTTGCCGATGCTACCTTTGGGCTGGCTGCTTACGATGCGGCGCACTTCGGCGATGTGGGTGCGCAGGCGGCTGAATTCTTCGTCCACGTCTGCCTTCTGCATAAACAAGGCAAACTCTTGCTGCAGGCGGTCGTTTTCCACGTCGCCAACGGCTTCGCGCAACCGCTGGCGCACTTTGTCCATATGCTGTTGCAGCAACTGCGGGAAAGCGGCGGCCAAAGCATCCAGAATCTGCTCCATCTGCTGCAAACGCTGCAGCAGGTGTTGCTGCAACTGCTCGCCCTCGCGGCTGCGGGCCTGGTTGAAGGCAACCAGCACTTCGTTGATGAGCTGCAACACGGCTTCGTCTAAATCATCGGTTTCTTCCGCCGGAGCAGCCAGCACGCCGGGGAAAGCGAGGATGTCGGCTACGCCCAAGCGGTTGATGTCGGGATGTTTCTTACAGATTTTATTGTTGATTTTAGCCAGCCGGGCAACCAATTTTTTGTTCAGCCGCAATTCTTGCTCGCCACCGGCCTGCTCGCCGTGGCGCAGTTGGATGCGGCATTCGATTTTGCCGCGCGCGGCGTGGGCGGATACGGCTTCGCGCAATGCACCTTCGAGGTGGCGCAGATCTTCTGGCATTTTGAATTGGATGTCGAGATAGCGGTGGTTGACCGCGCGCAGTTCGATATACAGGCGTTTGCTGCCATGTTCGGCGCTGCCGTTGGCAAAACCGGTCATGCTATTGATCATAATTTTCTCCTTTAAATACAGTGGATAAATTGTTCGCCTTGCTGTCAGGTAGCCTTTAAGCCCCCTTATTTGCCCTTGGCAAAGCTGCCCAATACGCCGGCGCATACAATCACCAACATACCGATGATTTCGTGCCAGCTGGTGCTGTCGCCCAGCCAGAAAATGCCCAGCAGGGTGGAAAACACCACCGTAAGGTAGGACAGCGAAGCCACCGTGAGCTTGCGCCCCACTTGGTAGGCGCGGGTCATCGCCAGCTGGCCGAGGGTACCGGCAGCGCCCAAGCCGAACAGGTAGGGCAGCGATTGGGCGGTGGGCGGCTGCCAGCCGTTGATGCAGGCCAATATGCCCGACATAACCGTAGCCACGCAGCAGAAGTAAAACACCACGCGCCAGCTGGGCTCGCCCAGCTGCGAGAGTTCGCGCACCTGCAAATACGCCCAGCCGGAACACACGCCGGAAATCAGGCCGATCAGGCCGGCAAGCTGCTGCTCGGCGGCAATGGTGGGCTGGAGCAGGATGATGATACCGCCGAAGCCCATCAAAAGCGCAGCCAGCATTCGCGGGGCAATTTTTTCCTTGAGAAAGATGAAGGAAAGCAAGGCCAAAAACAGCGAAGAGGTGTAATTGAGCGTGATGGCGGTGGCCAGCGGCAGGCGGGTGAGCGCGAAAAACGAGAGCAAGAGCGCCACCGAGCCGGTGATGCTGCGGTTGAGGTGCGATTTCAAATAGGGCGTGCGGAAGGGCTTGTTGCGCCACCATTCCGGTAGCCCGATTGCCACCAAGCCAAACAACATACGCCAAAACACCAGCTCGTTGAAGCTGAAGCCGAAACGGCTGCCGGCGGCTTTGGCAAACGCGCCCATCAGGGCAAACAGGGTGGCTGAAACCACCATCCAACCGGAGCCCAGGCGGTCGACACGCAGAGCGGGATTACTCATAACATTATACAAAACAAAATAATATGCTCAAAATTGCGGCAACTCCGCAATCCATTATGCTTCATACTGCAGCGGCATACAGGGCGCACCAAACGGATTCTCACACATCATGCTTGCAGCCTCCACGCCGGTGATGCCTATCTCGCTGCTGAATGCGTCCAGCCCGTGCCGAATATTGCCACTCACCACCCAATGCCGCCCCAACTGTTGGGCAAAATCCAACAGATGAAACACGCCCTGCGGCCAATTTGGCGCATTCAATTTCACGACAAACCCACCCTCTTCTGCCATTGCCTCACCATGATACGGCTGCAAACTTTGCTGGATTTTATTGATGGTTTGCCGTTTGGCAACAGAGGTTTGCGCAGCGAGGGAGAAGTTGAGGTAAACGGTTAGCTCCATGATTGCCGATGATTTATAGTGAATTAACAAAAACCAGTACAGCGTTGGCTCGCCTTGCCGTAACGTGTGTACTGTCTGCGGCTCGCCGCCTTGTCCTGATTTTTGTTAATCCACTATATATGCTGTTTGCTATGGCAGAAATATTTTCAGGTAGCCTCTTGCAGACAGCAGGCTACCTGAAAACCATTGATACCTATTATTCGGCAGCCGTTCCGCTGTCTGCCGCCGCTTCGGAAGCGGGCAAAATGCGGTAATACACTTCACCCGGCCCCACATAGCCCAAATCAGTGCGGGCGATTTCGGCGATGGCTTCTTTTCCGGTGCGCAAGTTTTCCACTTCGGCCGTCAAGGCTTGATTGCGCAGCACCAGGCTTTGGTTGGCCTGCCGCTGGCGTTCGGCTTCGGCCTCCAGCCGCCACATATCGCGCCAGCCGCCTTTGGCCAGCCACAGATTATGCTGCAGCCACACCAGCGCCACGGCCAGCACCACGGTTACCCATTTCATGTTTCAGGTAGCCTTTAGCGAGCCAAATGGTAAAACGCGGCTTGGCCGGGATAATAAGCGGCTTCGCCCAACTCTTCTTCAATGCGCAGCAGCTGGTTGTATTTGGCCATGCGGTCGGAGCGGGAAAGCGAGCCGGTTTTAATCTGCATGCAGTTGGTGGCCACAGCCAAATCGGCGATGGTGCTGTCTTCGGTTTCGCCGGAGCGGTGGCTCATCACGCTGGCGTAGCGGTTACGTTTGGCCAGCTCCACGGCTTTCAGGGTTTCGCTCAGAGTGCCGATTTGGTTCACTTTCACCAGCAGGGCGTTGGCAATGCCTTCTTTAATGCCTTCGGCCAGGATTTTCGGGTTGGTAACAAACAAGTCGTCGCCCACCAGCTGCACTTTGCCACCAAGCTTTTTGGTGAGCAGCTTCCAGCCTTCGCGGTCGTTTTCGTCCATGCCGTCTTCAATCGAAACAATCGGATAGCGGCTGGCCAAATCGGCCAGATAATCGGCAAATTCGGCGCTGGTCAGCGCTTTGCCTTCAGCGGAGAGGTGGTATTTGCCGTCTTTATAAAACTCGCTGGAAGCGCAATCGAGCGCGAGCAGCACGTCTTTACCCGCTTCGTAACCGGCGGCTTTCACGGCTTCCAAAATCAAATCTAAAGCTTCAGCGTGGCTGCCCAAATTGGGGGCAAAGCCGCCCTCGTCGCCCACGGTAGTGGGAAAGCCTTTGTTGTGGCAGATTTTTTTCAAGTGGTGGAACACTTCCGCGCCGCAGCGCAAGGCCTCGCGGAAGCTGGTTGCGCCCACCGGCATAATCATAAATTCCTGAATATCCAGGCTGTTGTTGGCGTGTTCGCCGCCGTTGATCACGTTCATCATCGGCACCGGCATCGCCATCGGCCCCGCGCCGCCCAAATAGCGGTAGAGCGGCAGGCCGGCATCTTCGGCGGCAGCGCGCGCCACAGCCATGGATACGGCCAA
Source organism: Eikenella sp. (assembly GCF_057315495.1). Taxonomy (NCBI): domain Bacteria; kingdom Pseudomonadati; phylum Pseudomonadota; class Betaproteobacteria; order Neisseriales; family Neisseriaceae; genus Eikenella; species Eikenella sp. The sequence goes on along the minus strand of NZ_DBHKXY010000010.1, from coordinate 70,074 downwards.
AGTGGCATTGGCGCCGAGGCGGCCTTTGTTGTCCGTGCCGTCCAATTCCACCAGCACTTTGTCGATATAGCTCTGTTCGGAAGCATCAATGCCGATAACGGCTTGGGCGATTTCGTTGTTCACATGCTCCACGGCTTTGAGCACGCCTTTGCCCAAATAGCGTGCGGCATCGCCGTCGCGCAGCTCCAGCGCTTCTTTCTGGCCGGTGGAAGCGCCGCTGGGCACGGCCGCGCGCCCCATCACGCCGCTTTCCAGCAACACATCGCATTCTACGGTGGGATTGCCGCGCGAATCGAGAATCTCGCGGGCGAAAATATCAATAATGGCGCTCATGCACTCTGCTCCAAAAAGTTAGTTGGCTGAAGAAACGGCGGCTTGCCCGCCCAAACGGCAAGATTATACCCGAAACCGGCGAGCTTGAAACACAGCCCGGCAAACAGCCGCTCTTGACAAAACCCATATTTGGGCATTAAATACGCCACCATTATTTACGCCGATTTGATACAGCTTGCGGGCGTTAAAACAGCTAAAGCGTACCATCCATAACACGCATCTCTGTTTTAAGCCCATTGTTGATCCAGTGGGCTTTAAATCTTTGCAGCCGCCGAATGAGGCGGCCATACAACAACATCATGATTATTCTGGATTCCGTTTGTAAAAGCTATCATCACGGCAAAAGCAACCAATTCATGGCCGTACATCCCTTGAGCCTGAGCATCGACCAAGGCGAGGTGTTCGGGCTGATGGGCTATTCAGGCGCGGGCAAATCCACCCTGCTGCGCCTGATCAACCTGCTGGAACGCCCCGACAGCGGCAAAGTACTGGTAGACGGCCAAGACCTCACCGCCATGAGCCCCGCCCAACTGCGCACCGCCCGCCAAAACATCGGCATGGTGTTTCAGCAGTTCAACCTGCTTGCAAACCGCACCGTGGCCGGCAACGTGGCCTTCCCGCTGGAGATTGCCGGCTGGAGCAAAAGCAAAATCAACGAACGCGTGCGCGAATGTTTGCAGATTGTCGGCCTGTCCGACCGCGCGCAGCACTACCCCGCCCAACTTTCCGGCGGGCAGAAACAGCGCGTGGGCATTGCCCGTGCGCTCGCACCCAACCCGAGCGTGATTCTGGCCGACGAGCCCACTTCCGCGCTCGACCCGGCCACCACCCGCAGCGTGCTCGACTGCCTGCAAGACATCAACCGCCGTTTCAACGTAACCATCGTGATCGTCACCCACGAAATGAGCGTCATCCGCCGCCTGTGCCGCCGTACTGCCCTGCTGCATCAAGGGCATTTGCTGGAAGTGGCCGACGTGCGCGACAAGCAGATTCTGGCGCACACCGACATCGGGCGCGAATTGGTACAGGAGGATTAAAATGAAATACGATATTTTCGAAAACCTCATCCGCCTGCTGCCCAATTTTTATAAAGCCTTTTGGCAGACGGCAGTGATGCTCGGCATTTCCGTGCCCGTCAGCGTTATTTTTGGTGGCGCGTTGGGCTTATGGCTGTTTACCACCGGCAAAAACCAAATTTATGCCAACCGCCGCATTCATCAGATTTTGGGCTTCATCATCAACTTTATGCGCGCCTATCCGTTCGTTATCCTGATGATTATGATGGAAATTCCATCACGCGCGCTTGTCGGCACCACTTTCGGGCCGGTAGCCGCATCTGTTTCCCTCAGCGTGGCCGGTATTTTTTATTTCGCCCGCCTGGTGGAACAAAATCTGGCCGAAGTACCCAAAGGCGTGGTGGAGGCCGCTTTAGCCATGGGTGCGAAACCGCCCACCATCATGACCAAAGTCTTGCTCAACGAAGCGCGCGCGGGCTTGGTTCGCAGCATCACCATCCTGATTATCGCCATTCTCGGCTTGAGCGCCGCAGCCGGCCTCATTGGTGGCGGCGGTATCGGCGACCTCGGCATCAATTACGGCCACCACCGCTTTATGTCTGACGTTATGTGGACGGTTGTTATCCTGCTCTCCATCATCGTCATCACTATGCAAGAAATCGGCAACTACCTTGCCGCCCGTTTAGACAAACGCTAATCTGTTTTTTCCCAACCTGTTTATCCACTTAAAAGGAGACACGCAATGAAAGCATTATGGAAACTCACCTGCGCCGCCGTGCTGGGTATGACCCTGGCCGCCTGCGGCGGACAAGACAGCGGCAGCGGCGCACAAGCATCCGCCGCATCTGCCGGCAGCCAGCCCGCCGCCGAAGCCAAGCGGGAAATCCGCTTCGGCACTACCCCGGGCGACTTTGCCGACATGATTACCGACCAAATCAAGCCCATGCTGGAAAAACAAGGCTACACCGTTACCCTCACCGAATTTCCCGACTACGTTACCCCCAACCAGGCACTGGCCGAGGGCGCAATCGACATCAACATCTTCCAGCACAAACCCTATCTAGACGGCTTCAAAGCCGAACGTAATTTGGATTTGACCGAAGTATTCCAAGTGCCCACCGCCCCCTTGGGCATCTACCCCGGCAAGCTCACTGCGCTGGATCAGGTGAAAAACGGCAGCACCGTTTCCATTCCCAACGACCCGTCTAACCTCGCCCGCGCATTGGTAATGCTCGACAACCTGGGCTGGATTAAACTGAAAGAGGGTATCGACCCGCTCAAAGCCGCCCGCACCGATATTGCCGAAAATACCAAAAATATCGAATTCGTGGAAATGGAAGCCGCCAACCTGCCGCGCAGCCGCCAAGACGTGGACTTCGCCATCGTAAACGGCAACTACGCCATGTCTTCCGGCATGAAACTGGCCGAAGCCCTGTTCCAAGAGCCCAGCTTCGCCTACATCAACTGGTCTGCCGTGCGCACTGCCGATAAAGACGCGCAATGGGTGAAAGACGTAACCGCCGCCTACAATTCCCAAGAATTCAAAGACTACGCGCACAAACGCTTCGTCGGCTACAAATATCCCGCAGCATGGGGCGAAGGCGCAGCCGCCGCTCCGGCCGCTTCTGCAGCAGCCGCCTCCGGCGCATCTGCCGCCAAATAAGCAACGCGGATAAAAACACAGCCGTTTCAGCTAGCCTGAAGCGGCTGTTTTTAATTGAGGAAAAGGCTACCTGAAAAATACCCTTATATCTGGGAACACGCAATAAACTGATTTTATGTATCTTGCTCCTTCCTAACGCGTTGCTCCTCCTTACTGCCAGAGCCCCGCCCACAGCCTCGCCCGATTTTGCCATCTGCATAAAATTTTCCGAGCAAACCAATCTGTTGCCCTTTTGTTTACATCTGTTATGATTTTTGGTACTTTACTGCCATTGTTCATGCAGATACACACCACACATTTAGATTTCAAATTCCCCCTTTCCGCCATCCGTCCGCTTGTTCGGGCGGCTGGCATCCGCCGGCCGTGCCGCAAAGGCATACGGCTGCATTTCCACCCGAAAAGGAGATCTACCATGACCGATGTGAAAAAAGTAGCCGTAGTTACCGGTTCCGCCGCAGGTTTGGGCAAAGCAATCGCCACCCGTTTGGCCAAAGACGGCTTCCGCGTGGTGCTGCACGACATCAACGCCGACAACCTGAACAAGGTTAAAGCGGAATTCGATGCCGCCGGGTTTGAAAATATCGCCGTAAAGGGCAATTCCGCCAGCCGGGAAGACCAGTTCCGCCTAGTGGACGAAGCAGTCAAGGCCTTCGGGCGGGTGGACGTGTTTGTCAACAACGCGGGCGTGGAATCGGTCGGCACATTCTTGAGCCTGAACGAAAATGAAATCGACCGGGTGTTGGGCATCAACATCAAGGGCGTGATTTTCGGCACGCAGGCCGCCGCCGAACAAATGAAAAAACAGCAGGGCGTAGGCAAAATCATCAACGCATGCAGCATCGCCGGTCACGAATCCTACGAAATGCTGAGCCTGTATTGCGCCACCAAGCACGCGGTACGCTCGTTCACCCATTCCACCGCAAAAGAACTCGCCCCCTACAACATCCGCGTAAACGCCTATTGCCCGGGTGTGGCCGACACCCCCATGTGGGAGCGCATCGACGCCGCATTTGTAGAACACAAGGGCTACCAGCCGAAACAGGCGTGGAACGAATTTACCAAAGGCATCCTCGCCGGCCGGCCGCAACAGCCGGAAGACGTGGCCAACCTGGTATCCTTCCTGGCTTCGGAAGACGCCGACTACATCACCGGCCAAACCATCCTCACCGACGGCGGCATGGTATTCCGTTAAACAACAGGCAAACGGCCGGCGGCAGCCGGCTGTTTTTATGGCCGCCCGCATTTTGCATCCGCTAAATTCGGTTAAACCCGCACCCTGCCGCCCAAACTTTGCTACACTGCGCCCCTTTTCACTCTAACATAAGGGAAAATCATAACTTTAATGGATAATCTAATGAACGCGGCCAGCCAGATGCTGGGCGGCAAAGACGGCGGCCAAGGCTCGCTCACCGATATGGCGATGGATTTGGTGAAACAGCACGGCGGCGTGGGCAACCTGATCAGCCAGCTGCAACAAGGCGGCTTGGGTGATGCCATCAGCAGCTGGGTTTCCAACCAGTCTGGCAATATGCCCGTGTCCGGCAGCCAACTGCAACAAGCGCTGGGTAGCGACACCGTAAACCAGCTGGCGCAGAAATTCGGCGTGGATGCCAACCAGGCAAGCGAGATGCTGGCCAAAATCCTGCCCAACCTGGTAGACCACGCCACCCCAAACGGCAGCGCGCAAGACGCAGACGGCTTCGGCCTGGACGATGTGGCTTCCATGCTACTGAAAAACTTTATGAAATAAACCAAAAGCCGTCTGAATGTTCAGACGGCTTTTTTATAGTGAATTAAATTTAAACCAGTACAGCGTTGCCTCGCCTTGCCGTACTATCTGCGGCTCGTCGCCTTGTCCTGATTTTTGTTAATTCACTATAGTTGTGAGGCTACCTGAAAGCACAGCTTAGGCGAAGTTTAAACGGCGAGATGGCTGAAGCAATGCACTGCATATCGCGTTAGCTCGCTTGGCAGCGGGGAAAATGCTTTGGCCATAGTGGATTAAAATCAGAAGGGGCAAGGCGGCAAGCCGCAAACAGCACAACCAGTACGGCAAGGCAAGCTAACGCCGTAGCATACTGATTTTAATAAACTATATCTTTCAGGTAGCCTCTGCCCTGCCCCGCTCCATCACCACGCCCACCGATGCCACGCCGGGCAGGATACCGGGTTTTACCGCCTTAATCCGCACGCTCTCGCAGGAAGGGAAATGCTTAAGCAGCAGCTGCGCCACATAACCCGCCAGCGCCTCCAGCAAGAAAAACTGCTGGCCGGCCAAGGCCGCCGTTACCAGCTCCGCCGCCTCGGCGTAGCTGATCGTATCGGCCACGTTATCGCTCTTTTCCGCCGCACGCAAATCGGCATGGATGTCGATATCCAGCAACACGGTTTGCGGCTGGCGGCGTTCCCAGTCGAAAACGCCGATTAGGGTTTGGGCTTTTAAGCCGTGCAGAAAAACGGTATCCATGCTGTGCTTGTCCTCGTGATAGAATCCGGCTCGTTTGTTTCAATGTGAAAAAATCTTATGGCTGACATCTTGTCTGTGTGGGGCCTGGCCGCCGTGGCCGCCGCCTATTTAATCGGCTCGCTCTCGTTTGCCGTTATCGTATCCAAATTCTACGGGCTGGACGACCCGCGCAGCTACGGCTCGGGCAACCCGGGCGCCACCAATGTTTTACGCAGCGGCCGCAAAAAAGCCGCCGCGCTCACGCTCTTGGGCGACGCGCTCAAAGGCCTAGTGGCCGTGCTGCTTGCCCGATGGCTGCAATCGTATTTCGGCCTGGCCGACGAAGTGGTGGCCGCCGTGGCGGTGGCGGTGTTGGTGGGGCATATGTGGCCGCTGTTTTTCGGCTTCAAGGGCGGCAAGGGCGTGGCCACCGCGCTGGGCGTGCTGCTGGCCTTATCGTGGCCGGTGGCGCTGATTTGCGCGGCAGTGTGGCTGATGATGGCCTTCGGGCTGAAAATTTCCTCACTGGCCGCACTCACCGCCACCGTAATCAGCCCGCTGGCCGCCATGTTCTTGGTGCAACAGCCCTCCTGGCAAGCGGCCATTGCCGTGATTGCCGCGCTGGTGCTGCTGCGCCACCGCAGCAATATCCAAAACCTGCTCAGCGGCAAGGAAAGCAAAATCGGCTCAGGCAAATAGCAGCGTTACCTACCCGATAAAGGCTACCTGAAACAGGCGACGCAAGTTTCTGCGAAGCTGAAGTTTCAGGTAGCCTTTTGCTTTGTCAGCATGACCCTAAGGGCTACCTGAAATGTACATCTCAACTGTACTTTTCAGGTAGCCTTTCCCCACCCCGCATCTTTCAACAACAAAGCCGCAGCCTGCCGACCGCTTTGCACGGCAGCTTCCAGCGTGGCGGGATAGCGCGGGTGGAGATAGTCGCCAGCGAGGTAAATATGCTGATAACGCAGCCAGGCAGTGGGGGTGGTAGGGTTATTGATGCGGCTGGCGGTGGTGGCGCGTTTTTCGGTGATGACTTGGGCGGCAGTGGGGCGCGGCAAGTGCGGGCAAATGCGCCGCAAATCTTGCTGCACTCGCTTGATCCACTCTTCGCGGCTGAGTTTGCCATATTGGTCGGACAGGGAAATCACGGCGGATACTTCGCCGCGCCCGAAGCCGAGCGCATCACGGTCGATAAACCATTGTGCTGTGCCTTCAGCCAGGCCGGTAATCGGCGCGGGCAGCTCGGGCGAAACGGGATAACGCAGATACACGGTGGTGATGGCGTGGTAGGCTAAAGCATCCAGCGCAGTGGCAATCTCAGGCGGGGCGGCCTCGGGCAGCAGGAGCGGCACATGATAGGGAGCAACAGCCAACACGGCGGCATCGAAGGTTTCGCCGTTCACCAACAGGCTACCTGAAAGCGTTTGTTCAATCTGCGGCACACGCGTTTCCAGCCGGATTTGTGCGCCGTATTTTTGCAGGCGGCGGCATACCGGCTCGGCAAACAGCCGCCCCAAATCCTGCTTGGGCAGCAAAAAATCGCTGGCGGCGCGTTCCGCCCACACGCCATCGCGCAGCACGTTTTGCAGGCGTTGCAGCGAAGCCTGCTCCAAAGCGGTGTTCATCGCGCCCCACACCAAAGGCTGCCAAAACTGCTGCTGCAAACGGTGCGATACCTGCTGCTGCCGCAGCCAGACGGCCACAGGAATATCGTCTGCCAAGCGCAGGTTTTGCAAAGCACGCATCTGGCGCAGCAGCGCGGTTTTCTCGCCCCAGCCGATGCCGCGCGCCCCCAGCACACCGGCCAGCAAATGCAGCGGCGCGCTCAGGCGGCGGGCAGAAAATTGCAGGCCGTCGGCCAAATGCCATTGCAGCGGCAGGCGCAAAAATGCCTCTTCCTCGCGCACGCCGCAGCGCGCCAGCACATCCAACACCTGCCGATACGCGCCCACTAAAATATGCTGGCCGTTGTCGGCCTGAGCAAAACCGCTGCCGCCGCCCAACGTGCGGGCGCGGCCGCCGCACTGCCGCCCGGCCTCAAACAGGGTGATTTGCGCCCGGCCGCACAGTGCTTCTGCTGCCGAGAGCCCGGCCCAGCCGCCGCCAATCACCGCCACACGCGGCGCGGTGCTCATGGCTTAAACCCCAAGAGCCAGGTTTTCAGGGCAATCCGCGCTTTGCGCGGCTTCGGGATCGCCAGCTTGTAGCGCAGCACATTGGCCGCGCCGTCGCGCTCGATTTCGTTTAAGAGAGCGTAGTAGATGGCGGCCATCACCAGCCCAGCCTTCTGGCCGCGTCGTTCGGCAGCAGGCAGCAGAGCCACGGCTTCGCGGTAGGTTTGGCGGGCACGGGCTACCTGAAACGCCATCAGCTCGGCAAACTCTTGGCTGTTTCGGCGTTGCCGCAAATCGGCGGCGGGCACGTTGAAGCGCTGCAAATCTTCCACCGGCAGGTAAATCCGCCCGGCCACCGCGTCTTCGCCAACATCGCGGATGATGTTGGTGAGCTGCAGGGCCAAGCCCATTTTGTCGGCATAATCCAGCACGGCGGCATCTTGGAAGCCGAGGATGCGGGCAATCAGCCGCCCCACCACTCCGGCCACGCGCTGGCAGTATTGCTGCAAGGCGGCGAAATCGGCATAACGCGCCGGGGTTAAATCCATTTCCACGCCGTCAATCACGGCGGTTAATTCGTTTTCAGGTAGCCCGTAGGCCGGCGCCACTTCGCGCATGGCCTGATTAACCGGATGCTCCGGCAAGGCTGCGCCGTGAAATACCTTGGCCGCGTCCTGCCGCCACCAGGCCAGCGTTTGCGCCGCCATGGTCGGATCGGCGCAATCGTCCGCCACATCGTCGAGCTCGCGGCAATAGGCATACAGCACAGTCATGGCACGGCGTTTTCCCGGCGGCAGAAAGCGGAAACCGGCCAGAAAACTGGAGCCGCTCTCTTCGGCTTTTTGGTGGCAGTAGTCGTAGGGGGTCATAAAATTTTAATAAACTAATGTGTGGTCAAACTGTAAAGGCTACCTGAAAGCGTGAGCTTCAACGAAGTTTAAACGAGCAACACGAATTTCTGCGAAGCCAAAACCTCAGCCCGCAATATACGCATCATCCGGCTCGCCGTCTTGCCCGCCTTCCACCAGAATCACATGCCCGAAAAACAAATCGCCATCGTCATAGTAGGCAGTGAACCCTTCCTCCTGCAATGTGAGCTCGGACAATTCGATACAACGCGCAAACGCTTCGGCATCCAAGCTTTCCGGCGGCACGGCCGGCTCGTCGGTTTCCCCTTGCCAGTTTACCGCGTCTTCCAGCAGCTGTTCGGCAGCAAAACTACGCCAACGGCGGTCGAATTCAGCAGCTTGGCTGTGCAGGCGACGCAGTAAGGCGAGGGATTGATTGGCGGTTTCCTCTTGGCCGGCATCGGCGTCAAGCAAGATATGCACTTCCTGACCCAGCCAATCGGCATAGCCTTCAAAGCTGGCGAAATCGCGGTTGAGGCTAAATTGGCCGATGCCCGGCTCGTTCAGCACCACCGGCGTTAGATAATGTTCCAGCTCGGCCTGCAAGGCGGGCGAATCGGGGTTTTCTTCCAGTATTTCCAGCAGCATAAAGCAGAGCAGGGAAAAGTCTCGGTCTGCACGCTGCGGCCGCACGCGCAGGCGGTAGATGCAGTTGGGGCGCAGGAAGAAGCGATAGTGTTCGGGGGCGGTGCTTTCCACCAGCCATTCGAGCCGCACGGTTTGGCGGTGGCATTGGCCGGCGGCATCGATATAGGCGGCACAATGGCGGCTGGCCGTCCACAACACATCGCGCCCGCCCTTGCCCGCCCCGCCGCCGCTACTGCTGTCGGTAAGCACCAGGATTTCCTGCTCCTGCGGCTGATAGAGCTGATCGAAGGTTTGCTGCTCTTGGCAGATACGTTTTTTGTTGCTCATTACTTAGTCTCCTGAGGGAAAGGCTACCTGAAAATGGGGTTTCAACGAAGTGGGGCGATGTCTGAACCTGGCTAAGGCTGCTTTGCGGCGCGATATGGCGGACTAACAAAATTGGCACAAGGTGGCAAGCCGCAAGTAATACAGACATCTGGCCAGGCAAGCCAAGCGCTATACCGGTTTTTGTTAGTTCCCGATAACAGGCGCATTATCCGGTTTTCAGGTAGCCTGTTCATCTGATGGCAAGGCTACCTGAAACCGCCCTACCCCGCCAAACCAAAGAAGCCGGCCTCGAAAGCCGGCTTCCACCATTTATTATTCCCGTAGCGAATCCACACGGATGCTGTGTTCCATCTGGCTGGCGGGAGCAGCGTTGCTGTCTTTTTTACGTTCAAGGTGTTTCAGGTAGCCTTCGTCGATGTCGCCGGTGACGTAGCAACCGTTGAAGCAGGAGCTGTCGAAGCCTTCGATGGCAGGGTTGAGCGCATGCACCACGTTTTCCAAATCGTCCAAATCTTGGAACACCACGCCGTCGGCAGAAATTTCGGCGGCAATTTGCTCGGCGCTGCGGCCGTTGGCAATTAATTCAGCGCGGGTATGCATATCGATGCCGTACACATTGGGGTAGCGCACTTCGGGGGCGGCGGAGGCAAAATATACTTTCCGTGCCCCGGCGGCGCGCACCATTTCCACAATCTCGCGGCTGGTGGTGCCGCGCACGATGGAATCATCCACCAGCAGGATGGATTTGCCGGCAAATTCGCTATCGATGGGGTTGAGCTTCTGGCGCACGGATTTTTTGCGCGTGGCTTGGCCGGGCATGATGAAGGTGCGGCCGATGTAGCGGTTTTTGATGAGGCCTTCGCGGTAGGGTTTGCCCAGGTGCATGGCCAGCTGCAAGGCGCTGGGGCGGCTGGTATCGGGAATGGGCATCACCACGTCGATTTCGTCTGCCGGCAGGCTGCGTTTCACTTTTTCGGCCAGGGTTACACCCATATCGAGCCGCGCTTGGTACACCGATACGCCGTTCATCACGGAATCAGGGCGGGCGAAATACACGTATTCAAACAGGCAGGGCAAAAGACGTGGCGCTTCGGCGCATTGGCGGCTGTAAAACTCGCCATTAAAGCCGATAAACACGGCTTCGCCCGGCGCAATATCGCGCACCAATTCATAGCCCAGGCCGGGGAAAACGATGGATTCGGAAGACACCATATAGGCGGTGCGCCCCGCTTCGTCGGTAGATTTGCCCAACACCAGCGGGCGGATACCGTGCGGATCGCGGAAGGCGAGCATACCATAGCCGGCAATCAGCGCCACCACGCCGTATGCACCGCGCACTTGGCGGTTGAGCGAGGCCACGGCATCAAACACATCGCCCACTTCCAGCTTGCTGCGGCTGCCGATCACGTGCTGCAACTCGCTGGCCAACACGTTGAGCAGCACTTCAGAATCGGAGCCGGTGTTGATGTGGCGCAGGTAGCGGCGGCATAAATTGGCCTCAAGCTCTTCGGGGTTGGTGAGGTTGCCGTTGTGCGCCAGCACGATGCCGAAGGGCGCATTCACATAAAACGGCTGCGCTTCGGCGCTGCTGCCCGCGTTGCCGGCGGTGGGATAGCGCACATGGGCGATGCCGGCGTTGCCCACCAGGTTGCGCATATCTCGCGTGCGGAACACATCGCGCACCATGCCGGTGTCTTTGTGCATATGAAACATCTCGCCCTCGGCGGTTACGATGCCGGCGGCATCCTGCCCGCGGTGCTGCAACACCTGCAATCCGTCATACAGCAACTGATTCACCGGCTCAAAAGCCACCATGCCCAATACGCCACACATAAATTCACTCCCCCGGCGCTTGCCGGTAATCGACACGATCCGCCATAAACGGCGGCAGATACGGCACGGCCAATTGGGCCAAGCCCTCGAAAACAAATGCGGTTTGCGAATGCCGCCACTCCTCGATCTTCGGCAAATCGGTAAACGCGCAAGCCAACACCGCCAGCGTTACCGCCAACACCCCCTTCACCGCGCCGAACACCCCGCCGAGCAGGCGGTTTGCCCCACCCAGCCCGGCCGCGCCAGCAGAAGAAGTGAGCAAGGTTTGCAGCAGCCGGAACAGCAGCCGCGCCAGCAGGAACACACCGATAAACGCTGCCACCACCGCCAGCGCATGCGGCTTGAGGCTACCTGAAAGCCAGTCGCCCACCGGCGGAGCAAGCAGCTTGGCCGCCAGCAGCGAGCCCAGCCAAGAAACCAAGCCCACCAATTCGGCCACCACGCCGCGAAACAGCGAAATCAGGGTAAACGCCGCAATCACCAGCAGCGCGAGATAGTCAAACAAAGTCATCAGCGCTCCAGCAGGATGCCGTCGAGCCCCTGCGATTTAATTTTACCCATCGCCTGGCTGGCAGCCTGGCGGTTGGGATATGAACCGGTGCGCACACGGTAGAGCGCGTTGCCGCCTTTGTTGGCCGGCGGCGCCACATAGGCGCTCACGCCTGCATCGGCCAGCCGTTTTTGCACGGCACGTGCCTGCTCTTCGGTGGTGTAAGCCCCCACCTGAATCACCATGCGCCGCTCCGTCTGCGCCGCTTGATGGTCGGCAGCTTTGCCATTGCCAGCCACATGGTTGGCAGCGCGGTTGTTCAAAATATCTTCCGGCGAGAGGCGGTTGCCGTTTGGCTTACGTTCTTGCCGACGTTCGGTGGGGCGGCGGCGCTCAGCAGGCTTCTGTTCGGCCTGCTTCGGCTCGGCCGGTTTGCTTTCAACACGGCGCTCATTCGGCTGCGCGGCCGGCGTTTGCGGTTTCACGCCCTCGGCGCGGCGCGGAGTTTCCGGTACGGCAGGTTTGGCCTGCGGCTGGGTAGCCGGTTTATTGTTTTCTGCCTGTTGCGCGCGCGGCGCGGCCGGCACCGGCTTGGCTTCTACCCGTGGCTGCGGCACAGGCTTGCTTTCCGCCCTTACTGGCGGTGCAACCGGGCGGCTTGGTTGCGGATTGGCCGCGTTGCCGGAGTTGGCCAACGGATTGGGCAACACCGTGGTACGCGCCTCCACCGGCTTGGCCGGCTGCACGGGCTGCGGCGCAGGCGGAGCAGGTTCCACAACCACTGCTTCCGGCTCAACAGACGGCGCAGATACCGGCTGCGGCTGCATTTCCACCGCCGTATCCGCACCAGTCGGCACTTCGGCCACCGGCTCGGGCAGCGGTTGGGTTTCCACCACCATAGAAGCCGCAGTTTCACTGCCGCCGCTCACGGTGATTTCGCCCGGCGCGGCAGTATTTTGGCTGCTGCCCATCACTTTGGCCAGCAGCAGCGCCACCACCGTAGTGAGCAGCAGTGCGCCCACCAAGCGGCGGCGGTTTTTGCGCTTAATCTGTTCGTATTCTTCCAGATGGCGCCAATTGGGGTTGGATTGGGGGGGCATAATTCCTTATTCCTGTTGCGGTGCGCCCATCACTTCGGCCACCGTGTGAAACGAACCAAATACCACAATTCTATCATTTTCCCCTGCCTCCGATAAGGCGGCGCGATAGGCTTCGCCCACACTGGCAAACAGGCACACTTTAGCCGCGCCCGCCGCTTCCAGATGCTGCTGCAAGGCTTCCGCCGAAAGACCGCGCGGCAGCGGCAGCGGGGCGGCCAGCCATTCGTCGAACTGGTCTTGCAACAGGGAAATCACGGTATCAATGTCTTTATCGGCCAGCATACTGAACACCGCCAGCCGTTTTTCGGCAAACGGCAGCGCCATCAGGCTGCGGCGCAAAGCGCGGGCGGCGTGCGGGTTGTGGCCGACATCCAAAATAGTGAGCGGGCGGCCGGGCAACACCTGAAAACGGCCGGGGTGGCTCACCAGCAACAGCCCGCGTTTGATGGCACCGATATCCACCGGCAGCCGCGCATTCAGACATTCAAGCACGGCCAGCGCACAGGCGGCATTGCCCAGCTGATAGCCGCCGCGCAGGGCGGGAAAAGGCAGAGCGTTGCGGTTGCGGCTACCTGAAAACAGGCGGCTGTGTTCGGGATGAAAGTGAAACGACCATTGCTGCTGCTCCAGCTTGCTGAAGCTGAAATCGCGCCCGGCCAGCAAGAGGTCGGCGCCGATGGCTTCGGCGTGGCGGCGCAGCGATTCGGGCGGCGGATTCTGGGCGCAGATCGCGGGTTTGCCCGCACGGAATACGCCCGCCTTTTCAAAGGCCACCTGCTCCACCGTGTCGCCCAAAAAGGCTTGGTGGTCCAAATCCACCGACGTTACCACCGATACGTCGCCGTCAAAAATATTCACCGCGTCCAGCCGGCCGCCGAGCCCGACTTCCAGAATCATCACATCGGTTTCAGCGCGCTGGAAAATATCCACGGCGGCCAAGGTGTTGAACTCGAAATAAGTGAGCGCGGTATCGCCGCGCGCGGCTTCGATGCGCTCGAAAGCAGCGGCAATGGTTTCATCGGCAGCGGGCTGGCCGTTCACGCAGATGCGCTCGTTATAGCGCAGAATGTGCGGGCTGGTGAGCATGCCGGTTTTGAAGCCGGCGGCGCGGTAGATGCTTTCCAAAAAGGCGCACACTGAGCCTTTGCCGTTGGTGCCGGCCACCACAATCACCGGGCATTGCGGCTGTAAATCCATCCGCTCTTTCACCGTGCGTACGCGCTCCAAGCCCAAATCAATGCTGCCGTGGCTGTGGGCAGTGCCGCCGGTGTAGGCGGTTTCGAGGTGGGCGAGCCATTGGGAGAGTGTTTTCATGTGTTCAACCTTGTTTGAGGGCTACCTGAAAATGCCAAACGGGTTTTCAGGTAGCCTGTATGCCGTACGGGCGGCTTGGCGAAGGCTAGCTGAAAATAATGGTGCCGGTCAGCATTATTGTGCCAAGCGCTTGCTGGCCGGGTTTTGATCGGCGCCTTCAGGTAGCCTGCTTTAACTGATGAAGGCTACCTGAAAACGGTTAAACCTTTTCAGGTAGCCTTTTGTCGCCGCATTATACCGCAGCAGAATTCAGCCTGGCACACTCTCCAGCGCGGCAGCAATCAGTGCGCCCGTGGCGACATCGATTTGCGCAGCGGCAGTTTCGGCCGCATCCAAACCGCGCCCCGCCACCAGCGGCAACACGCGGCGGTACAGCACCTGTACACAACCGTTTTGCTCGTACACCAACACCTTCAGCGGCAGCTCGGCGGCCAGCAGCAAATCGGCCTGCATCAGCGGCGTACCTTTGGCCGGATGACCGACTATCAGCAGGCTGGCAGGCGCCAGCGGCAGGCCGTGTTCGGCGGCCAACTTGGAATGCGGGATTTCGGCAAACAGGGTAATCTGCTTGGCGGCAAAAGCCTGTTTCAACACGGCCAGCGTTTCGGCAAAACCTAAGCGGCTGGGCAGGATAGTGTGATTGGGATTGGTCATGGGATTGAGTCCTGTATACAATGAAAAAGCCAATAAAGCCGCGTTGGTGCAGCCGTTTTTTAGCAGGAATCCTGCATATCCAACGGTTTTCTCCGTTTCTTCCGCGCCTGCCCCCAACGCGCCCACACGCGCAGGCGGCGCAGGCCTTCGGCATCGGCGGAATCCGGCCACACGGCTTGGTAAATCTGCCGGCCGCCATCAGTTTGCCAATGCAAGATCTGCAGCCACGGCAGCACCATGCCACCGCGCAGGGTGGCCGCCACGGCAATTTGCTGAGGCTGCAAAAACAGCACGGCCTCGCCGCCGCTGCCCACAGTGAGACTGCCGATTGGCAACGGCCGTCGCAGAGCATACCAAGCAGCGGGGGCGGTGAGCGCGAGGCCAATCAAACGTAGCCAACCGGCAAAATACAGCAACCACAACGCCGCCAGCCACACCCATGCGACCAACTGCAGCAGGCTTTGCAGCCGTGAAGGCCAAAAGGCTACCTGAAAAGGCTGCACGGCGGCTACATCATGTTGTCCACCACGGGGCTGACGCGGATATCGTCGTCATCCGTGTCCAACACCATGTCGTGGAATTCGAGGTCGAAAAAGCGGGCAAACAGCTCGGGCGTGAGCTCCGGCCATTGCTCCTGCGGCACTTCCCACGAAGCAATCTCGCCGCTGAGCACCTCGCGCCAGCGTTCGCCAAACAGGCCGGCGCTCTCTTCGGGCGTATCGGCCTGTGCCAACAGATACACGCTGCAATTGCTGCGGATTTGGGCAAGGGTAAGGTCGGGCAGGTCGTCGCCGGTGCTTTTGAGCCAGGCAAGGAAAGCTTCGGTGGGCTTCACCACCACGGCGCTGCGGTCTACAAAATACATGGTATTTCCTTGGGTTGGTTGTCGGAGTTTCAGGTAGCCTGCCGGGCAAGATACAGGCTACCTGAAACAGATTTTCTGAAGTGTCGGATTTCTGAAAAACCTGAACACTGGCACCCGCTACAGCGGATAATCGTAATCCACCACCAGCGGGGCGTGATCAGAGAATTTCTCCTGCTTATAAACATGGGCGGAGCGGGCGCGCTCGGCCAGGGCGGGCGTGGCCATTTGGTAGTCGATACGCCAGCCCACGTCTTTGGCATAGGCCTGGCCACGCTGGCTCCACCAGGTGTAACCGGGCATTTCGGGATAGAGCGTGCGCCAAATATCCACCCAGCCCAGTTCGGCAATCACTTTGCCGATCCACTCGCGCTCTTCGGGCAGGAAACCGGAGTTTTTCAAGTTGCCTTTCCAGTTTTTCAAGTCGATGTTTTGGTGTGCGATATTCCAATCGCCGCAGATCACGATATCGCGACCTTGGGTTTGCAGCTCACGCAGCAACGGATAGAAGGCTTCTAAGAAGCGGAACTTCACCTGCTGGCGCTCTTCCGAGCTGCTGCCGGACGGCAAGTAGAGCGAAATCACCGACAAATTGTCGAAATCAGCCTGCACGAAGCGACCTTCGGCATCGAATTCGGCAATACCCATGCCGGTTTGCACGCGGTCTGGCTCACGTTTGCTATACAGCGCCACGCCGGAATAGCCGCGTTTCTCGGCGCAGTGCCAAACGCCATGCATACCGTGCGGGGCTTTCATGCTGTCGTCCAAATCGGCTTCTTGAGCCTTGAGCTCCTGAACGCAAACGATATCGGCGCCGCTTGCGGCCAGGTATTCATGAAAGCCTTTTTTATAGGCAGAACGGATGCCGTTTACATTAGCAGAAATGATACGCATGAGTATTTCCAAATAAAGTTATTGCTTGATTATACAGGGAAGCAGGCTACCTGAAATGTTCAGGTAGCCTGCTTAGCCAGCGTTTGCCGCCACACCAGATAATCACGCAACGGCGGCATGGGCGGGTTGATGCAATGCGGGCAGATGCCGGTTACGTCTTCATCGTCAAACTCTTGGTGGAAAGCATCCGGATCGAAACGGGACTGCTGCATCACCGCCTGCACCAGCGCCTGCTGCTGCACCACATCAAATTCGTAACCACGCAAAATTTCAGCCAGTAGATCGGTTTCTGCCGGGCTGAAAGGAGCAATATTGCTTTGAATCATGCGTGCGTAATCGGCATTTTGAATTTTTTGTTGTAATAAAAGAGTAATACTCATCAAAATTTGAATTTTAACTAAAGAAAAACTAATGCAATAATTCGCATTCTTGGTCGATATTATTACCGCCAGAAAACACTTCTTTATTATCGCAACGGCTACGGCTGCTTTGGCAAATCCGTACCGTTTGATCTTGGTTAATCAATAAAACCCTTGGCTCTTTATTCACATCAAAAGCCACGGCTTTAATTGTATATTTATCTCCCAACACCCCGCGTGCATTGCCTTGGAATTTAATACAGAAATGCTGCGTCTGGCTAACCGCTAACGCCGGCCAAGTGGTGGAAGTGGCTTTAAACGTGCGGTTTCGCGAATAAAAACGCTCCATCGCCCGGCTATTTTCCAATAAAGCAGCATTGGCCTCTTCTAAACGGGATTTGCGCACAAACGATTGGTATGAAGGATACGCAATAGCCGCCAAAATTGCCACTATGGCAATAATGATCATCAGCTCCATCAGTGTGAAGCCGCGTTTGGTGAAAACAGATAAGCCGTTCATGCTGCTACTCCTTAGTAAGAACCGGAAGAGACAGTATAAACGGCTTCATCAAGAAACGGAATAGAGTCCAATACTAATATGGCTCACAATTGGTTCTGCTACCTGACTGATCAATAGTATTGGCATCACAACGACTCATCGTTGTACCAATGCTATTGAAGTAAATACCTTGAGTTTCGTTCGGATTTCTGTTGGTTGGCTTAGCAAAAATTTCATAGCTATCCGATTGTGGGGCTCCGCCTACAAAGCCAATCGTGAAGAAATCAGTACTAGCAGGAGCTGACGCGGGATGGTTGGCATCGGTAAACGAACGAGCTTTGGTATACAACCGCTCCATATCTCGAGACTTGGCTAGAATACTGGCTTTAGCCTGTTCCATACGAGATCGACGAACAAATGTATCATAACTTGGGTAGGCGATAGTTGCTAAAATACCTACTATTACAACAATTATCATCAACTCCATCAAGGTAAAACCTTGCGTCTTTAACTTATTCATCACATTCCCTTTTTATTCTTATTTTCCCACAAGCATTACTTGTTACTTACCTAATTTCTGCCTAGTTAGGTTTATTCTCATATGGCAAGCACAACATTATTTGACAATCCACCACATCTCAAAACAAGCCGATTCCAATCTAAATTTAATCCGGCTGACTCCGAGCCCGATAAATCTCTTCTTTCATTTGGCGTATCGCTTCCGGCAAGCCCAAAAACACGGCTTGCGCAATGAGTGCATGGCCGATATTCAGCTCGCGAATCGGCAAAATCCGTGCTACCGGCGCTACGTTGTGAATCGTCAAACCATGCCCGGCATTAACCACCAAACCCAATTCCGAAGCAAAATATGCTGCTTCTTCCAAGCGCAACAACTCGTTTTGTCGAGCGGCATGCGAAGTTGCATCGGCATATGCGCCGGTATGCAGCTCAATGGCTTGTGCGCCAACATCACGGGCAGCCTTGATTTGCTGCTCATCCGCATCGATAAACAACGAAACGCGGATGCCGGCAGTATTTAATCGCTGCGTAAACTCCGCTACAGTCTGCTGCTGAGCCAGCACATCCAAGCCGCCTTCGGTGGTCACCTCCTGCCGTTTTTCCGGCACGATGCACACATCTTCCGGCTGCACCTGCAAGGCGTTATCCAACATTTCTGTCGTCAGTGCCATTTCCAAATTCATACGGGTGC
Source organism: Eikenella sp. (assembly GCF_057315495.1). Lineage (NCBI taxonomy): Bacteria > Pseudomonadati > Pseudomonadota > Betaproteobacteria > Neisseriales > Neisseriaceae > Eikenella > Eikenella sp. Next base: position 51,461 of record NZ_DBHKXY010000010.1, on the reverse strand, counting down.
GGATTGCCTGTTTGATGGCGAACACATCTGCATCTTTGATATGGCGGCGATCTTCGCGCAAATGCAAAGTAATTAAATCCGCGCCGTGAGTTTCGGCAACCAAAGCTGCCTCCAACGGGCTGGGATAGCGCGTACCGCGCGCATTCCGCAAAGTAGCAACGTGGTCGATATTAACGCCCAACAGCATCTTCTTTTCCTTTCGGGTATCGAATTTCGCAATTTAGCTTTATGACTCACGCCGTAGAGGTAACTAAGCAACCGGCGTGCCATCTGCACAAAGCCATTCTAAGGTATTGCCAACACCGCGCAATTACACAAGTCATCGCTCTCAAATGCCGTAATCTCGCCTGCCTCCAATCCTGGAACGGGGAACAGGCGTACAGTGAGCGGCTTGTTCAGGCGGAAGGCCATGGTGCCGGTATCGCACATGATGCCGGCAATTTTCTCCGCCGGAGTGCTGCCCGCAATCGGCACGGTATCCAAACCGATACCGCATACGCTGCTGTAAGTGAGCAGGGCACGGATATCGAACTGTTTCCTGCGAGTGGCCTCGGCCAAGCCTTCGTCTTCGGTTACCGCCAGCATCAGGCCGGAAAAACCCACGGCCTGCACCCGTTCCAGCGACTTGAACACACGGGTGAGCAGTGCGGATACTTCCACCGTACCAGCTGCGCCGAAATACGGCACGCGCATCAGTCGATACAGCTCTACCATTGAAGTGCAATTCTTTGACGGCGCAGCCGAAGTATCCATCCCAGCATAAGCCCAACCTGCATCCAAAGGCGTGTCGGCCACACATTGCTGCACACGGTCGATGTGGTATTGCAGCGCCTCGCGCATGGCCGAATAGGCTACCTGAAAATATTTGGCATGCTCTGTCGGCTGATTATTTAATCCACGTAAGGCAGCAGCCAGCAAATCCGGCGTTTCCAAGCCCAACACAATGCAGTTGCCCTGCTCTGCGCGGTGGTAGCCGGCGGGGAAATACGGAATCAGCGGCCGACAATTGAAGTTTACCGTGAAATTGAAATTGCCTTCGCCGCGCGGCGTAATGCGGCCGATTTCCTGCATAGCCGCCACGCACAACTCAATGGTTTGCCTGTCTAAAAAACCATTCTCATCCATGCCCACATTCACACAGGCATTACACAAATCGCCGTAATCGCGAATCAACTCCGGCAGCAGGGCGATTTCGTGCGCACCCACCGCCTCTCCAACAGCAAAACGGATACGCATCGCCTTTCCGTGATTCAATTCCTGCAAAATCTGCTGGATACGGGCTAGCCCCTGCTTGGCGGTTTGCGCGTTTTCGGTATCCAAATATTCGCCGAATGGGTTTGACACCAGCCGTACCGACTGCACGGTATAGCCCGCCCGGGCAAACGATTCGGCCAAACGGTCGCATTGGAGTTTGGCTTCCGCCAGCACGCCAGCCCATAAATGACTATTTTTATTCAAACTGATAAACGCGGTAATCGCCCGCACGCGGCAAAGTTCGGTGTTGCGCAAATCCACTTCGTTTTTCCTCAAAGCATGATGTGATTGGAGGATAAAGGCTACCTGAAAGCCTGTATCTGCTGCAACACCTGTCGCGATTTAATCCCTTCCGGCAGGCGGAAATCCAGCAGCAGGCGGGTAATCCGGCGTGCCTGCTGCAAAGTGGCGGTATCGGTAAATTCACCGTTTTGCAGCTGAATCAACACATTGCCATCTACCGCCACGCCAGGCTGCACTTCTGCCGGCGTCAGGCTATGCCGCTGCTCTAGCGGCAACACTGCATGTTCCGGCTGCAGCCAGTATTGCCGGTCTGCTTCCACCGGGCAACCTGCGCTGTCTTTCTGCAAGTCTGGGGCGTAGCCCGCCAACGTGAGCAAGGTCCACTCAAAACGGCGCAGCACGGCAGCGTGGTTCGGCTCGGTGCACAAGGTGCGCATCACCTGCTGCAAAGCCGCATACAACGCGGGCTGCGGGTCTTCTCGGGCAGTGAGTTTCTGCACCAACTCATTCACATACAGCCCGCTCAACAGCGCCCTGCCCTGCGGCTGCGGCCAGCCGCCCAGCCATTCGGCGCGATGCAGTGTTTTCAGCTCTTCCTTGCCATACCAGGCCACCTGAACCGGCACAAACGGCACCAACACGCCGCGTAATTCGCTCTGCCGTTTGCGCGCGCTGCGCGCCACCACCGCCACCCGCCCGTAATCGCGGCTAAACAGCTCCGCCAGCAGGCTGGTTTCGCGCCACGGCGTGGCCGACAGCAAAAACGCCGGCTGGGAATCGATGCGGTTAGGCTGCTTCATAACTCGTTAAAGAACAATAGGAAAGCGGCTGTTTAATTTTTCAGGTAGCCTTTGATCGGCGGCATACCGTCAGCCATGCCGGCGGCGGCTGTCCGGCAGCGGCAAATCCGCCCATTTCATCACCGAAGCCACTTCCGCCGCGTTCAGCTCATAAAACTGCCCGCGTTTCAAGCGGTTGGGCAAACCAATCGGCCCAAAGCCGGTGCGCACCAAGCGGCTCACGGTAAGGCCGAAATGCTCGAAAATGCGGCGCACTTCGCGGTTGCGCCCCTCTTTGAGCACCACATTATACCATTTGTTCACGCCTTCCCCGCCCTGGCTGTGGATGCGTTCCACCCGCGCCAGACCGTCTTCCAGCATCACGCCCTCGCTGGTGAGCAGGCGCATCTCATCCATGCCCAGCTCGCCCAATACGCGCACCGCATACTCGCGCTCCACTTCGAAGCTCGGGTGGGCAAAACGGTTGGCCAGCTCGCCGGAAGTGGTAAGAATCAGCAGGCCGCTGGTATTGATGTCCAAGCGGCCGATGGCCACCCAACGGCTGCTCGCCGCCTGCGGCAAGCGGTCGAAAATGCTCACGCGCCCCTGCGGGTCGTCGCGCGACACAATCTCACCTTCCTGCTTGTAATACAAGATGATACGCGGCAGCCTATCCGGCCATTTCAGCTTGATCACGCTGCCTTTCACCAACACCTGGTCTTCCGGTTGCACCTTATCGCCCAGCTGCGCCACCTTGCCGTTTACCGTTATCCAACCGTTCTGAATCCACTCCTCCATCTCGCGGCGCGAACCTACGCCGGAAGCGGCCAGCGCCTTTTGCAGGCGCACCGGCTCGATGCCGCTCAAATCGGAACGCTGTTCCTGCAAACGGCGCACTTGGCTCTGCACCTTTTGGTTGCCCGGGCGCACCGCAAGCTTTTTTGCCCGTGCCACGCGGGTTTTTGGTGCTTTCTCCATTTCAGGCCGCTGCTGGCGCTTAGGGCTAGCTGAAACTTTTTCATCGGTGCGGCGCGGATTGCGCTTATTGAAATCGCGTTGGTTTTTCATATAGTTACACTCCTAATCCGTGATATTTATCAACGGTTCTTCTGCGGCACGAAGCGGCAGGGTTGGGGAAAATGATGGAATAGGCTACCTGAAAACGAAGCCTCAATGAAGCTATAATGGATTAAATTTAAATCAGGACAAGGCGGCGAGCCGCAGACAGTACACACGTTACGGCAAGACGAGCCAACGCTGTACTGGTTTTTGTTAATTCACTATAAAACAATAGGGCTGCGGCAAAGCAAATATCAGCAACGCCATCTGTTTTTCAGGTAGCCCAAACGGTATCGTCGTTCAAAATAGAAATCAGACCATCCCATGAAACGAGATGTTTTAGCTGCGGTTTACGTTTACGGCACAATGTGCCGTAGATTGGCTGTTTTACAGGCTGCTCGGAAAGCGGCATTTTTGGGCTTGGCTTGAGGCGGCTCCCCGAAACAGTGTTCATGCACAGGGGAAGCGTTCTCATTACACTCAAACAACTAATCATCTCACTGTAAGCCGGGCAAACAAGCCAATCGCTCGGGCAAACTAAAGGCTACCTGAAAACAATACAGCAATTTCGTGCCGCTTCCCAATTTTCAGGTAGCCTTTATTATTTACAGCCAGCTGCTACCGAACCGGCCATAACTAAAACGCTTATTTCCCCCTACTGCGTCGGTTTGCCCAGCAGGGGGAAATTGTTCAGCCATATCAGGCACGGCGGCCTTGGGCGGCCGGTTTGCGGGCTTTGCTGCGCGGATTGCCGGCGGGGCGGCCGAAGGGTTTGCCGCTGCCGTTTGGCTTGCGGCCGCCTTTTTGTTTCCAACCGCCGCCTTTGGCTTTGCGCGGTGCTTTGCTGCGCTTGCGGGTGGGCTCCATGCCTTCGATGGTGAACTCGGGCAGCTTGCGGCCGAGGTATTTTTCGATTTTGTGCACCGCCACGTATTCGTTCACTTCGGCAAAAGTGAGGGCGAGGCCGTGGCGGCCGGCGCGGCCGGTGCGGCCAATGCGGTGCACATAGTCTTCGGCCTGTTTGGGCAGGTCGTAGTTGATCACGTGGGTGATGCTGGGCACGTCGATACCGCGCGCAGCCACATCGGTGGCCACCAGCACTTTAATCCGGCCTTTGCGCAAATCCATCAGCGTGCGGTTGCGCCAGTTTTGCGGCATGTCGCCGTGCAGGCAGTTGGCGGCGAAGCCTTTTTCGTAGAGCTCGTCGGCCAGCTGTTCGCTCATGGCTTTGGTGCTGGTGAAGATGATGCACTGGTCGATATTGGCATCGCGCAAAATATGGTCGAGCAGGCGGTTTTTGTGGTTTTTGTCGTCGCAGTAAAAGAGCTGCTCGTCGATTTTGCCTTGGTTGTCTTCGCGTTCGATTTCAATCACTTCGGGATTTTTAGTGAGCCGGCGGGCGAGCTTGCCCACGGCGCCGTCCCAAGTGGCGGAAAAGAGCAGGGTTTGGCGGCTTTCGGGCGTAGCGGCCACGATGGTTTCGATGTCGTCGATAAAGCCCATATCCAGCATGCGGTCGGCTTCGTCTAGCACCAGCACTTCAAGGCGGTCGAAATCGATGCGGCCGCTGCGCATGTGGTCCATCAGGCGGCCGGGCGTGGCCACCACCAAATCAATCGGCTTGGCCAGCGATTTGATTTGAAACCCGAAAGACGAGCCGCCCACCAGGGTGACGGTGCGCAGCCATTTCATGTTTTGGGCGTAGATTTTGGCGTTTTTCTCCACCTGTGCGGCCAATTCGCGCGTGGGCGTGAGCACGAGAATACGCGGGCCCTTGCCGGGCTTGTCGCTGCGGCGGGTGATGCGCTGCAGACTGGGCAGCAGGAAAGCGGCGGTTTTGCCGGAACCGGTTTGCGCCGAAGCCATGATGTCGCGGCCATCGATGGCGGCAGGCAGGGCTTGGACTTGAATGGGGGTGGGCTCGATGTAGCCGGCAGAACGCAGGGCGGCGAGCAGGTTTTTATCGTGCAGCAGGTCGCTGAATTGGATGGTCATGTATTTCCAAAAAGGACAACAATACTTTCCGCCCGCACAAAACGGGCAGCCGCGAAGCAAAAGGATGCGCTAACAGAAAGAGGCGGGGTCAGTTCGCTTTCAACACTAGGGCGGGCCGCAAACAGTACAGCAAGGCATGCTGACGCAGTAAAGAAAGTGAAGGCAACCCGCTGGAGGTTACGCAAAAGATTGTCGCAAGCAAAACGCTTGGAGTGGCATCGGCGACAACCTGCGAAGCAGAGAAGGATTGCACGCAAAATGCGGCAAACAGACGCAGCTGTAAAACTGCGGGGGCTGAAGACGATGGCTTCGAACAAAAAGAGGCGGCATCTTAGGCGTTTATCCGAGTTCGGTCAAGCAAAATCTTTGGATTGACACCTATAGTGGATTAACAAAAATCAGGACAAGGCGGCGAGCCGCAGACAGTACACACGTTACGGCAAGGCGAGCCAACGCTGTACTGGTTTTTGTTAATTCACTATATCTACCGAAAAGGCTACCTGAAAGCCACAGCGGCCCGTTTGGAGCGATAGGGCAATTAACCGTAAAATAGCCGCATTCCTTTTCCACTTTTCAGGTAGCCTCACATGAGCGAAATCACCGCCTTTGCCAACCGGCTGGGCAAAAACGCCAAACACCTCATCAAATGGGCACGCCGGCAAAACATCGAAGCCTGGCGGCTCTACGACCGTGACATCCCACAATACCCCTTCGCCATCGACATCTACGGCAACCACGCCCACCTGCAGGAATACGACACCGGCTGGATTATGCAGCACGCCGAATACGAAGCCTGGCTGGCCGAAGTGGTGGAAGCCGTGCAATTCATCACCGGTTTTCCCGCCGAACACATCCACCTCAAACAGCGCAGCCGCCAGCGCGGCAGCAGCCAATACGAAAAAACCGGCCGCAGCGGCGAAGATTTTATCGTGCACGAAAACGGCCGCGCCTTCTGGGTAAACCTCGACAAATACCTCGACACCGGCCTCTTCCTCGACCACCGCAACACCCGCACCCTAGTGGGCAGCGAAGCCCAAGGCAAACGCTTCCTCAATCTTTTTTCCTACACCGGCAGCTTCAGCGTATACGCCGCCACCGGCGGCGCCGCCAGCAGCGAAACCGTAGATTTGTCCAACACCTATCTCGATTGGGCACGGCGCAACTTCGAGCTCAACCACATCAACCCCGAGCAGCACCGCATCATCCGAGCCGACGTCTTCCAATACCTGCAAAACGCCGCCGCCGAAGGCAAACGCTTCGACCTCATCGTGATGGACCCGCCCAGCTTTTCCAACAGCAAAAAAATGCTCGATATCCTCGACATCCAGCGCGACCACCCCCGCCTCATCCGCGAAGCCATGCAGCTGCTCGAACCCGGCGGCACGCTTTACTTCTCCAACAACCTGCGCAGCTTCGAGCTCGAACCCGCCGTGGCCGAACGCTATGCCGTGGCCGAAATCAGCCGCCAATCCGTGCCCGAAGATTTCCGCAACCGCAAAATCCACCGCTGCTGGACAATCAAACACCGCTAAAGCAAAGGCTACCTGAAAACATCCAAACCGTTTTCAGGTAGCCTTTTATATTAAACGTCCCCTATGAACCAATCCGCCATCGATCGCGCAGCCGCCATCCTATTCGCCCTGCTCAGCGCCGCCCTGATTGCCGCTTTTTTTGCCGACAGCCATTTTTTCCATTGGGCATTCGCCCGGCATCATAACCCCCTGAGCTGGTACATCCGCCCGTTGTTCCTCATCCCCTTCTGCCTCGCAGCCTACCACCGCAGCCACGCCGGTATTTGGGCTACCTTGTTGCTGCTGCTCAGCAGTATGTTTTGGTTTCCCCCGCCCGACTATCCAAACGAACGTATCCGGCAATTCTTGGCCATGGAGCAAAACTTCCTGCTCGGCGGCTGGAATACGGCCAAAGTCTTGGCATCGGGCATGGTTGCCCTGAGCCTGATGCTAATTGCCGCCGCCTTCTGGCAGCGCAAACCGCGCCTCGGGCTGTTCTGCCTAGCCGCAGCTGCCGCAGGCAAAATCCTGTGGAGCATCTGTTACGGCCGGGCGGCAGGCTACGCCGTTATCCTGCCTGCAGCCTTCGGCCTGCTGCTCTGCGCCATCGTTATCGGCATGGTATTGCATAAAATCAAGTGGCGGCCTTAATGGGTAAAGGCTACCTGAAAATCTACAATCGATTTTCAGGTAGCCTTTACCAGGCGTCCGGCTCAAACTACAGCGGCTCGATTTCCACCGCTTCGCCCGCCGCCGCGCCCAACACTTCGTTCAGCATGGCGAAAAAGCCGCTGCCGTCGCGTGTGGAGCGCCATTCGCCGTCGCGCAGGGCGAAGTGGTAGCCGCCGCTTTTGGCGGCAATCCACAGCTCCTGGTTCGGCGTGTGGCGGTTTACGATAATCTGCGTGCCGTTATCGGCCTCGATGGTGAGCACATTGCCGTTGTGTTCGCAGTCGAAATCGGCGCCGCACTGGTCGAGCTGGTCTTCGATGTGGGCAAACAACTGGTCGGAATAGCGCAAAAATTCGGTTTCGTTCATGATGGTTTGTGCATGGCGGCATTTTTGTTTAAGATGCGCCATCTTGCCACAGCCGCCTGTTTCAGGCAATTTCGAGTTGATGATGATGCGAACCCTGCTCCCCGCCCTTGCCGCCGCCCTGCTTTTAAGCGCCTGCGGCTATAAAGGCGACCTCTACCTGCCCAAAGAAAGCGACCGCGCCCGCTTCGCCCCGGTGCAAACCGGCCTGCAATTCAGCCCCATCGCGCCGATGCCCGATGTGGAGCCGCAACCGCTGCCTGCCGACAAATAGCCGCGAAATGCCTCAGCCATACTTTTTCAGGTAGCCTCATTCCTGCCGGAGGCTACCTGAAAATATAACTGCGGCACTATTGCCTATCCCGCCGCTCCTGCCCGGCTTTACTTCTTCGGCGGCAGGATGCTGCCGGTTTCGGCGGCGCGCTCTTTCCAGATGGGCAGCCACTGGGCTACACGTTCGCGGTAATGCTCGTAGATTGGTCGGACAGTAGGAAAATCATCTTTGATAAACCGTTCCACATAATCAAAGTCCAGCAGGATGGCGCGGGCAATACAGTTGCCCAAGCCTTCGTAGGCATCATCCGTAGAAGGTGCGGGGAACTCGCCATAAATCGGATAACCGGCTAGAAACTCCTTTTCGTCCGGATTATTGAAATAACGCTCAACCAAATCCAAACCCCGTTCGAAAAAATCGCGGATATAGGCTTCGGCATCAGGCAGGGTATGTACCAGCTTTTGATAAATCATGCAATGGTTATGGGCATCCGGGCTAAGGATTAACATACGGGCAGTCCAGTTCGTTTGAAAATCATTAAAACCCTCCTTAAATATCTTATTAACTGATTTGTTATAAACAATAACACTAGGCATGGCTGATAAATGCAACACCCATCCAGTATCGATCCAAACCTCAGAATGCTTTAATGTCTTATTTTTAAAAGAATTCGCTTTATATTCCCAGCCGGGATACTCCCCCGCCAAGCGAATGCAAAATTCTTTCACATCTGCTTTATTCAACATATTTTCCCTTTCCGTTTTATCCCGTTTGTCTGCCCGCGTATTTTCCGCTGTGCCGATGCCTGCACTTCTCAGGTAGCCTTCCCCTGCTCCTGCCGATACGCTTCCTGCAAAGGCTTAATCCGCGCCAGCCTGTCGGCGGCGATGGCTTCGGCGATGCGTTGCGGTTGCTCGGCGTGGGCGGCGGCGATGGCGGCGGTGTCGGTTTGCTGCGCGGCGGCGAGCAGGGCGAGCCAGTGTTCGCGCTGCGGGTAGGCGGCGTGTTCGAAGCCGAGGCGGCCTTGCGCGTCGGCGCGGCATACGTTGAGCATGGCGGCGAAGCGTTCGGGGCGGCGGTAGGCATCGGTTTGCTGCAAAATTTTGGCGGCGGTTTGCGGGCGCAATTCGGCCGCTTTATGCAGCCGTCCGTGCCAGCGGCACACCTGCACGGCCAAGTCGGCGCAGGCTTTGGGCACTTTCCAGCGCTGATTAACCGCCTGCACCAGCGGCACGCCGGCTTCTTCGTGGCCGTGGTGTGCGGGCAGGATTTCGGGCGCGGTGGTGGCTTTGCCCAAATCGTGCAGCAGCGCGGCGTAGCGTTCGGGCAGGCTCAAGCCGGCATCGGCGGCGCTTTGCAAGGTGAGCAGGGTGTGGATGCCGCAGTCGATTTCGGGGTGGTAGTCTGCGCGTTGCGGCACGCCGAACAGGGCTTCCACTTCGGGCAGCAGCACGGCGAGCGCGCCGCATTGGCGCAGCACTTCAATCATGCGCACCGGCCGCGCTTCCATCAGCCCGCGCGCAAATTCCTGCCACACGCGCTCGGCCACCAGCGCATCGGCTTCGCCGCTTTGCACCATATCCACCATCAGGCGCAGGGTTTCGGGGGCTACCTGAAAACCGTAGCGGGCGGCAAACCGCGCGGTGCGCAAAATCCGCACCGGATCTTCGGCGAAGGCGGGGGAAACGTGGCGCAATATGCCCGCAGCCAAATCGGCCTGCCCGCCGAAGGGATCGATAATCTGCCCGGCCGCATCCTGCGCCATGGCGTTGATGGTGAGGTCGCGCCGTTGCAGGTCTTGCTCCAGGGTAACGTCCGGCTCGGCATGGAAGGTGAAGCCGGCATAGCCGCGCCCGGTTTTGCGTTCGGTGCGCGCCAGGGCGTATTCTTCATGCGTTTCGGGGTGCAGGAACACCGGAAAATCCTTGCCTACCGGCTGATAGCCCGCCGCGAGCATGGCCGGCGCATCGGCGCCCACCACCACCCAATCGCGGTCTTTCACTTCCCGCCCCAACAAGGCATCGCGCACCGCGCCACCCACCAGATAAATCTCCATCTGCCCTTTTTCCTGTTTGCAGTTCGTCCAAACCGAATCATGCCCGATTTGCCCTGTTTTGCCAAAACCATTGTGGTTAAGGCTACCTGAAAGCATATCCACCTACATCAAGCCAGCCGCCTGTTTTTGCTGCTACAATCCACGCCAATCCTTTCCCCAGCATTGGAGATCGCCATGAAACCCACCCTACTGCTCCTGCTTGCCGCCCTGCCCCTCACCGCCCACGCACGCAGTCTAACGGTAGATGCAACTAACCTGCCTCCCGGCTGGCAGGCCGAAGTGCAAAGCGACAGCTGCGACAGAGATGGCTTGATTTGCATGGGTCCAGCCCAAATCACCCTGCGCCGCGGCAGCTTCTCACAAAGCTTCCGCAGCGAACAACTCGCTTTCCACAACGATGGCTTGTGGCCAAGTGATGTGCAAATGGGCGACTACAACTTCGACGGCAAACCCGACCTGGCCATCCGCAACGGCAATGGCGGTTCCTACGGCACCCCCAGCTACGATATCTACGTGCAAACCCAATCCGGCCGCTTCGTTAAAAGCCGCGAGCTCACCGAGCTCGCCTCCGCCTACATGGGGATGTTCCGAATAGACCCTGCCCGCCGCACCCTGGGCACCGAATCCCGCGACGGCTGCTGCTTCCACGTCGAAGAAACCTGGCAGATTATCCCCGGCCGTGCTCCGCGTAAAATCGCCATCACCACACGGGATAGCCGGCAAGGCAACGGCGCCTACACCGAAGTCATCACCAGACGGCTGGTGAATGGCCGCTGGCAACAAAGCGTGCGCCGCGAACGCTGATGCTTTCGCCCAAGGCATCATGCTTGGCAGAGGCTTCAGGCTATCTGAAAACTTAAACAGCCCGGCGTTTCAAATAGCAGCATCGCAACGCTGCCTCGTCCCCCGTAAAAAAGGCTACCTGATTGTTCAGGTAGCCTCTCGTTTATCCCAACATCAGCCAGCCATACAGCTTAAACACCAGCCAGCCCAAAAACGCGCCGGCGGGCAAATCTATCAGATAGTGCTGCTTGGTAAACATACAGGAAAGCGCAATCAACACCGGAAAGGCAAACGCCACCGCGCCCATGCTCGGGTAGGCATACATGGCCGTGAGCATCGCCACCGAAACGTGCATACTCGGGAAGCAGTTGGTGGATTGGTCGAACTTCTGCACAAACAGCAAAAACTTCTCCGAAGCAGTTTTGCCCGTGTTCACGCTGCGCCAGTGCGGCGGCGTGGACACCGGCCACAGCCAGAAAAACATCATTTGCACAAACAGCAAAATCAAAAAGCTAAACGCCGTCATCACAAACTGGCGCGAATCCGCCATCAGCCAGTTTAAATACAAAATCGCCGGATAATACAAAAAGCTATACACCCACGACCACCAAGCCACAAACGGAATCTTCTCATCCAGCGGCGAATGCAGCACCTGTGGCGGCCGCAGCGGGTGGCGCTGGGTGAAAAAATAAAACTGATACGCCCCCACAATCAAAATCCCGCTCAACACCAAATTGACTACATAATCTACAGCAGTCATCTGCCGCTCCCTTATCGTGTAAAATGTTGTGAAGGCTAGCAACCAGCCATCTTTTTGTCAATTTATTAACATCGCCACCATGCTCAAAATCACGCCCATTCCCGCCCTTGCCGACAACTACATCTGGCTGCTCCAACAAGGCAACGAAGCCGTCTGCATCGACCCCGGCGACACCGCCCCCGTAGCAGGCTACCTGAAAGCCCACGGCCTGATGCTGCGCCAAATCTGGATTACCCACCACCACGCCGATCACATCGCCGGCCTGCCCGAGCTCATCCGCCAGTTTCCCGACTGCCGCGTTTACGCCAACCACGATATCCCCCACGCCACCCACACCGTAGGCGAAGGCAGCCGCTGGCCGCTCTGGCAAAGCCACGTGGAAGTTTGGCACACCCCCGGCCACACCCAAACCCACCTCAGCTACCTGCTGCAAGCAGGCGGGCAAGCCCGGCTCTTCTGCGGCGACACCCTCTTTTCCGCCGGCTGCGGCCGCGTCTTCGACGGCACCCCCGCCCAACTCTTCGCCTCCCTGCAACGCATCAACAGGCTACCTGAAAACACCCTGCTCTACCCCGCCCACGAATACACCGCCTCCAACCTGCGCTTCGCCGCGCACATCGAGCCGCACAATCCCGAAATCGCCCGCAGCCTGGCCGCCGCCGCGCACACGCCCACCCTGCCCGTGTCCCTCGCCCACGAGCGGCAAATCAACCCCTTCCTGCGCACCGCCGATTTTCAGGTAGCCTCCCGCGCCGCCGAACTCGCCGGCCAAAGCCTGCACAGCGAAGAACAAGTCTTCACCGCCCTGCGCGAATTGAAAAACCATTTTTAACCCCGCAGCAGCTTGGTTGCGGAGATAAAAAGGCTACCTGAAAACGAGCTCGCGAGTTTCTGCGAAGCTAAATTTTTCAGGTAGCCTTTATTATTTGATACGCCGATTGCGGTTAGTCCAAATATTTCAATTTGCCGCGGAAATCGTCCAGCGTTTCATAGCCTTTTTCGGCCATGATGGCTTTCAGCTCTTCGGTGATGCGGGTGAAGGCGGGTACGCCTTCTTTATGCAGGGTGGTGCCCACCTGCACCATGCTGGCGCCGCACAGGATGTGTTCGAAGGCATCGCGGCCGGTGAGCACGCCGCCGGTGCCGATGATTCGGATGGAAGGGTTGAGCCGTTGGTAGAAGGCGTGCACATTGGCCAGCGCCGTGGGCTTGATGTATTCGCCGCCGATGCCGCCGAAGCCGTTTTTGGGGCGGATGATCACGGTTTCGTCTTCCACATACAGGCCGTTGCCGATGGAATTGACGCAGTTCACAAATTTGAGCGGGAATTTGTTGAAGATGGCGGCGGCTTGGTCGAAGTGGACGATATCGAAATAAGGCGGCAGCTTGATGCCCAGCGGTTTGCTGAAATAGGCAAAGGCATCACCGAGGATTTTTTCCGTGGTTTCAAAATCATAGGCAATCTGCGGCTTGCCCGGCACGTTGGGGCAGGAAAGATTGAGCTCGGTGAGGCCGCTAAAGCCGCTCTCTTCCACTTTGCGCAGAAGGGTGTGGGTTTCGCTGGGCGACATGCCCACCAGGGAGAGGAAGAAGGTGCGGTTCGGCTCGCGGTTTTGCAGGTCGAGCAGGTAGTCGAGGTAGTAATCGATGCCGTGGTTGGGCAGGCCCATGGAGTTGATGCTGCCCAGCGGCACGTTGCGGTAGCGCGGCTCGGGATTGCCGGCGCGCGGCTCGAGGGTGGCGGTTTTGGTCACAAAGCTGCCGGCGGCGGAGTTCTTCACTTCCTCCAATTCGGCAATGCTCATGCAGGCCACGCCGGCGGCGTTCATGAGGCAGTTGTCAAACGAGAAACCGGCAATCTGGGTTTGGGTGCTGGGCATGATGGCTCCTGGGTTGATGGTTAAACGGCGGCATTGTACACCGAACGGGAACATGCCGCTTGCGGCAGAGCAAATGAACGTGGCAGGCCGCCCTACGGATTTTCAGGTAGCCTGCAGCAGCACAGGCTACCTGAAACATATCAAGCAAAAGGCTACCTGAAACCGAATACGGTTTTCAGGTAGCCTTTATGCGGTTGAGACAATGCCGCCTTATTGCAGTTGCTGCCCGGTCATGGCCTCGATTTCCATGCCGAACAGGGCTTGCACGTCGGTGTCGTCGAACACGTATTTTTCGCCGCAGAAATCGCAGTCGATGGCGATGCTGCCTTGTTCGGCCACGATGTTGCCCACTTCCTGCCCGCCCAAAAGCAGCAGCATATCGCTCACTTTGCCGCGCGAGCAGGTGCAGGCAAATTCGATTTGTTCGGGCTCGAATACGCGCGGCGGGGTTTCGTGGAACAGGCGGTAGAGCAGGTGTCGGGCGTCGAGCTCGATCAATTCCTGCGGGGTAACGGTGTCGGCCAGGGTGGTGTAGTGCGCCCAGGCGTCGGCGTCGATTTGCTGTTCGGGCAGCCTTTGCAGCAGCAGGCCGCCGGCGGCGTGTTCGGAGGCGGCAAGGCTGATGTGGGTGTCGAGCTGCTCGGAGCGGCGCATATAGGCGCTGAGCATTTCGGCGATGTTGCTGCCTTCGAGCGGCACGATGCCTTGCCAGGGTTCGCCTTCGTTGGGCTGGAGGGTGATGCCGAATACGGCGTTTTCGCCGAGCAGCTCAATCAGGCTGCGGCCGTCGTCTAAGTTGACTTGTTCGTTCCAGCGGGCAGTGGCGCGGCAGCTGTGGTTGGAATCGGTTTCGGCCACGAGCATTTTGAGGTCGCCCTGCCCTTGGATTTGTAATATGAGCTTGCCGGGCAGTTTGAGGTTGCTGGAAAGCAGAGCGCCGGCAGCCAGCAGCTCGCCCAATGCGCTGCGGATGGCGGCGGGGTAGGGTTTGCGCTGTACGATGTGCTGCCACACGCTTTGCAGCTGAACATGCAGGCCGCGCACGGGCTGGTCGTCGAAAATAAAGCGGGTGCGCAGGTTGGCGGATTGGGTGGTCATGATGCTGTCCTTGTTGTTATCTTGTATTGGGCTGCTATATGGTTTCCAAGGGCGGATATTCAAGTTTCAGGTAGTCTGAAATCGGTTAAAATAGATGCCAACCCGTTATCAGGAACACTTTCATGACCATCATCGTTACCGGCGCTGCCGGCTTTATCGGCAGCAATATCGTGCACGCGCTCAACCGGCGCGGCATCACCGACATCATCGCGGTGGACAACCTCAGCCGTGCCGACAAATTCCGCAATCTGGTGCAGGCCGATATCGCGCACTATCTGGACAAACACGAATTCATCCGCCAAGTGCGCGCCCACCAAATCGACGGCGGCGACATCGAGGCCATTTTCCACCAAGGCGCTTGCTCCGACACCATGAACCACGACGGCGTGTATATGATGGACAACAACTACCAATACACGCTCGATCTGCTCGATTGGTGCCAAGACGACCGCATCCGCCTGATCCACGCCTCCTCCGCCGCCGTGTATGGCAAAGGCCAAACCTTCCGCGAACAGCGCGAATTGGAAGCCCCGCTCAATGTGTACGGCTATTCCAAATTCCTGTTCGACCAGGTATTGCGCCGCCGTATGGAAGAAGGGCTGCACAATCAAGTGGTTGCCCTGCGCTATTTCAACGTATACGGCCGCCGCGAGCAGCACAAAGGCCGCATGGCCTCCGTGGCCTACCACCACTTCCACGAATACCGCGAGCACGGCCGCGTCACCCTGTTCGGCGGCTACGACGGCTACCCCGACGGCGCGCAAAGCCGCGACTTTATCTGCGTGGAAGACGTAGTCAAAGTAAACCTCTTCTTCTACGACCATCCCGAAGTATCCGGCATTTTCAACTGCGGTACCGGCCGCAGCCAGCCCTTCAACGACCTGGCTGCCGCCACCGTCAACGCCTGCCGCGCCCGCGAAGGCAAGCCAGAGCTGCCGCTGGAAGAGCTGGTGGCACAAGGTTTGATTGTGTATAGCGAATTCCCCGACGCGCTCAAAGGCAAATACCAAAGCTTCACCCAGGCCGACATCAGCGCCCTGCGCGAGGCAGGCTACCCCGAAGAATTCGACGACGTGGCCACCGGTGTGCGCCGCTATGTGGATTGGTTGGCCGGGCAGGATTAAGCGCCCTGCCGTAGCATTCTGATTTTAATCTACTATACTGAGTTGCAATTTATGTTTTCAGGTAGCCCTTCCGATATGGAGGCTACCTGAAAACATAGCAGCGCAAAGTTGCTGCCCAGCCCAAACCTTCCCGCCCTAATTTCCCCCTAATTCACGCCTGCTATACTGCCACCGTCCCCCACCCACCCCAAGCCGAACCGCCATGCGCATCCTCCTCATCGAAGACGACACCATGATTGCCGACGCCGTAGCCGGCAGCCTCAAAGACAGCGGCTACGCCGTAGATTGGATCAACAACGGCCGCACCGCCGTTGCCGCCTTCGGCAGCCAAAGCTACGACCTCATCCTGCTCGACCTCGGCCTGCCCGGCCAAGACGGCCTCGACGTATTGCAGCAGCTGCGCGGCAGCGGCAACCCCACCCCCGTACTCATTCTCACCGCCCGCGACGACCTGCACAGCCGCCTCTCCGGCCTCGACGGCGGCGCCGACGACTATCTCGTCAAACCATTCGACATGGCCGAACTGCAAGCCCGCATCCGTGCCGTCCTGCGCCGCCAACACCATCGCACCAACCCCCTGCTTAGCAACGGCGCCCTTACCCTCAACCCCGCCGCCCACCAAGTGGAAATCGTCGGCCAGAGCGAACCCGTTGCATTGAGCAACAAAGAATTCGCCATCCTCGAAGCCCTGCTCCAACGCCCCGGCACCATCCTTTCACGCAGCAGCCTCGAAGACAAAATCTACGGCTGGGGCGAAGAAGTGGAAAGCAACGCCATCGACTACCTCATCCACGCCCTGCGCAAAAAAATCGGCAAAGAACACATTAAAAACATCCGCGGCGTCGGCTGGATGGTGCCCAAAGAGCCTAAGTCGGATTGAATCTGTACCACACAACCCAAGTTCCGAAGGCTGGTCATTGCTGCCTGCCACCATACCACTATCAATCATCCGTAGAACCAAATGCAAAACATTGGGCTCAAACTGTTGGAGTCGCGCCTCCCTGCTGGCACAACCGAACGGAGCGCGGTTTTTCGGGGAACAAGGGCTTGCATGCCCGAAGCGGCGCAGCCGCAAGTTGCGAGCCCTCCCGAAAAACCGTGCAGAGTGAGGGAAGTTTGGCGGAGCCAAACCTGTGCCCGCAGTCGCCTTTCTTTGCTTCCTTTCTTTGGCGAAGCAAAGAAAGGAAGTGCCCGCGCCGGCATGAGGCGCAAAGGCAAACGGAATATGAGTGGAGAAGGCTACCTGAAATTTGGTAAGCCGCCTAAAATCAATCTTTATGATTTACAAAATATAATCCGCTAAATTCCCGTAAGTAATTTTAAAATAAATCCCATGAAACTCCCCATCCCCTTCCGTCACTCCATCCAGCTGCGCCTGGCCGCCGCGCTCAGTGCCGCCCTGCTGCTCGCCGCACTCCTGGCCGGCGGCTTTGCCTTTTACGACAGCTACCGCAGCACCAACAAACTGCAAGACGACCTCCTGCGCCAAATCGCCGCCCACATCGACCCCAACAGGCTACCTGAAAACACCGAAAGCCAGCGCGACGCCCACATCCGCATCCAAACCCCCGCCGGCGACCGCGCCAGAGGCCACGATACCGATGACGACGATGATGACGACCACATCACCCTCCCTGCCAACCTGCCCGAAGGCCTGCACACCTTCCAAGAGCCCGATGGTAATGACACCTACCGCGCCTACATCCGCCACACCCCCCAGGGGCCCGTTGCCGTGCTCCAAGAAAACGACTTCCGCGAAGACATGGCCGAACGCGCCGCCTGGAGCAGCGCCCTGCCGCTCATCCTGCTCGCCCCCCTCAGCATCCTGCTCACCATCTTCATCGTCCGCCGCACCATGCAGCCCGTGCACCGCCTTTCCCAAAGCCTCGAAGCGCGCCGCAGCAGCGACCTCGCCCCCCTGAGCACTGAAAACATCCCCAATGAAATCCGCGGCTTCATCCAAGCCATCAACCGCCTGCTTGAGCGCACCCACCAAGCCATGCAGCAGCAACAGCGCTTCATCGCCGATGCCGCCCACGAACTGCGCAGCCCCATGACCGCCCTCTCCCTGCAAGCTGAACGCCTGGCTGCCAACAGCCTGCCCGAACCCGCTGCCGGCCAGCTCGCCAGCCTCCTGCAAGGCATCCACCGCAACCGCCGCCTGCTCGAGCAACTCCTCTCCCTCTCCCGCGCCCAAGCCCCCGAAGCCCAGCGCCCCCGAGAGCGCCTGACCAGCCAAGACCTCTTCCGCAGCGTGATCGAAGACCTCCTGCCCCTGGCCGCAGCCAAAGAGCAAGACCTCGGCGTATCCAGCCCCGCCAACCCCGTCTTCCATGCCAACGAAGCCGACCTCTACACCCTCGTCAAGACCCTGGCCGACAACGCCATCCGCTACACCCCGCCCGGCAGCCAAATCGACTTGGGTGCCGAAGAAACGCCCGGCCACATCATCTTCCGCATCGAAGACAACGGCCCCGGCATCCCCCCCGCCGAACGCAGCCGTGTGTTCGACCCCTTCTACCGCATCCTTGGCAGCGGCCAGGAAGGCACCGGCCTCGGCCTCTCCATCGCCCGCACCATCACCGAACGCCACGGCGGCCGCATCGAACTGGCCCAAAGCCCCCACCACCCCAGCGGCCTGCTCGTGAGCGTGTATCTGAGCAAACAATATTTGTAGCGTTTTTCAGGTAGCCCCGTTTATTAAAGGCTACCTGAAAAACGCTAATTGCCAGATTTTTGCAGAGTGGGTATTTATGCCCGCTCTGCGCCTGTTGGTCTTCAAACAATATAAATATAGGTTTTATATGGAGCACATATTTGAATTAGATAACATACTATCCAAATATAGGGGAGAGTTTGATAATTATTGGTATGATTATTTAATACTTGATGCTATTGATATTTTAAATAAATTTAACGATGCTGAATGGAAGCATTTATTCGATATCTTGCAGAGTCAAAAAAACGAACTATGGTATTTAGCACTTATTAGCATACTGTCTGATACTAAAAATTTTTCTAATGCATTAGAGCTTTGTATTTCAATTTTTAGGGGGAATTCATATGCCGTTCAAATTGCCACTATAGATACTATTAACGCCATTATAAGTGGTAAAGATATAAGCATAAGAATTATTAACGAGATTAAATGCATGGTTGTAAATTTCACCCCGAAATCCACAATAGACGATATTGTATATAACGCACTTTTATCTAATTTAGCGGGTAGGCTGGGTTAGCAAACCCAACGTTTTCAGGTAGCCTGAAAGAGGGCTACCTGAAAGAGAGTGTGTGGGCATAACTACCCACCCGATGCTGGCTGTAATTCGGTTTAGCCAAAAATACAAGGCCGTCTGAAAAACTCAGACGGCCTTTTATTCTTGGCATCAATTATGTAGAGACTGAGCTGACTAAGACAGCCGTCCTGCCGTGCCATAAGCCAACACTTCAACCGTACCTACCACACCGCCTTGTTGCGGTTGATAGATATTATCCAAAGAGGCTGTTTCCAATTTGAAATTCAACACGGCATTTGCCCCTTTCGCTGCGGCCTGTTCTTTTAGGCGCAGTACGGCTTCGCGCCGTGCGCGGTCGAGCAAGGTTTCGTAGCTGCGGATATTGCCGCCGAAAAAATTGCGGAACGCTGCCAGCATACGGCGGAAATAATCGCTGGAAACCACAACTCCCGCATAAACCAATTCTCCGCCGCTAAAGTCCTGCGGCGGTTTTTTAACGGCAATCACCATAATATGCCGCAGTGCGGCTTCCCGCGCCTCTATATCAGCATAATGTTTCCGCTCGATGTGGCGGCCGGTAAAATAGGTGATCAGCAGCAGCCAAATCGGCCACAGGTACACCAGCAGCAGGATAATGGAGAAACCATCGTTGTCGTTCGACATCGCAGCCTCCTATTCCAAAACCACAGCTGTACCGTAGGCAAAGATTTCGGCAGCCCCTGCCGCTACGGATGCGGTGGAAAAACGCACATTTACCACGGCATTGGCTCCGGCCTGACGCGCTTGTTCGATCATACGGGCAATCGCCTCATCACGGGCTTCGTTTAACAGTTCGGTGTAGCCCTTCAGTTCGCCGCCAACCAGGTTTTTCAAGCCCGCCATAAAATCCCGGCCGACGTGTTTGGCGCGCACGGTCGAACCCTGGACCAATCCCAAATGGCGAACGATGGTGCGACCGGGAACAGTTTCAATATTGCTCAATAACATCATATTTTTCCTTTTCATTAGATTGATATTTTATGCAGGCTGACTTGATAGAAGTCTGCGACAGTTCCGTTATGGATAACGGCTGTCCATCATATCATTTCCGCCAACACCCCAACAATTCGGCCACCATCCTTGCGGCTTCTTCCGAGCAGGCTTCTCCGTTGAGCCGGGCCACTGCCTGCCCACGCGGATAATCAGCGTTGTTCTGCACCTCCAAGTGTTTCAGGTAGCCTCCGCCTCCTCCGCAAAGCTCTCCTGCAATATCCGCAATACGGCGGCAGTACGGGCGGCTTGCACGCGGTGGGGCGTTACGGCATAGAGGGTAACGGCGGGCAGCTGCCAATCGGGCAGGAGGATTTGCAAACGGCCTTGGGCAACAGCATCACGGGTTTCGCCGGCAATAATCAGGGCAAGGCCGAGGCCGACTTCACACAGGTGGCGCACGGCGGCGAGCTGGTTGCACACCGTGCCGTGATCGATACTGAGCAGGTAGCATTCGCTGCCGCGCGCGAGCTCAATGTGCGGCGGCAGGTGGTATACCCAAGGGTGGGCGGCTAAATCGGCAGGATGGGTGATGACGGGAGCGGTTTTCAGGTAGCTCGGAGCAGCGCAAATTTGCCAAGGCCATTCGGCCAGCCTGCGGGCGACCAGGTCGGGCTCGTCCAAGGCATGACCGCCGCCGCGCAGGGCGATGTCGATACTGCCTTCGCGCAGTTCGGCGATAGCTTCGCCAAAGTGCAATTCCAGACTAAGGGCGGGATGTTCGCGGCGGATGCGCCGCAGGGCGTGCTGGAAGGCGGCAGCGTTCACTAAACCGGTGGGCGCGGCCAGGCGCACGCTGCCGGCAATATCGGTTTTCAGTCCGTCGAGCGCGGTGCGGGTGTCTTGCACGGTGGCGAGCAGGCGGCGGCAATGCGCGGCTAGGGCTTGGCCGGCATCGGTGGGGGCCAGGCGGCGGGTGCTGCGGTGCAATAATTTCACGCCGTGCAACTTTTCCAGCCGGCTGATGTGCTGGCTCACCGCAGACGGGGTCATGCCCAAGGCTTGGGCGGCGGCGTTCATGCTGCCGTGTTCGAGCACGGCGGCGAAGGCGAGCAGGGGTTTGAGGTCGTCCATAAAGGTTTACTTAAACAAGTTTTTTGTCTTCACTGTATAAGCGCTGCCTTCAAACACGCGTATTTCAAACTCAAGCCGGGTGCAGATGCTTTCCAAGGGGCGGCGTTTTTTGGTGGTGAGCGTGAGGCTGTCTTGCTCTGCGGCGGGCTCGACATTTTTGATGTTTTCCTCCCGCATGATGCAGCGGATGATTTTGGCCAGCTCGTGGCCGCTTGGGGCATATTGCGAGAAAAAGCAGCGTTCGTGCCCGCCTAAACCGGCAAACGACAGGCGGAAGCGGTTGCCGGTTTGAACAATTTGATTGTGCATGGTTTATGCGCCCAACAGTTGTTCGAGCAGCTCATCGCTCAGCAGGCGATTGGGCTCGCGCAGCCAGTCGCCATCGGCCTCGGGGAAGGCGTTGCGGCAGTAGCCGGCATGGGCGGCAAAGTCGAACACGGCGTGGATGTAGCCGTTGATATCGAGCGCGGCCAGGCCGAGGTCTTCGCTCCACAGAATGCTGATTTCAGATGGGATATGGCGGTCGGCCACATCGTCCACGTTATAAATATGCAGCGCATCGAGAATGCCTTCCTCTTGGTGCACGGCATAGAAATAGCCGGTGCCGCAATCGTCTTCAAACACCACGCCGTAGGGGCTTTGTTCGAAAAAAGATTCCAACACCAGCTCTTGGCCGGGGGTGAATTGCTCGGGCTCGCGGCCTAAATACAGGGTTTTTTGCGCCATCATGACCTCCATTGTTTAGCTGAGCTTCATAGCGTAAACAGTTTACAGTGGATTATCAAGCGAAATGAACGCATTTAGAATGCGATCCATCGTAATTAATCAACAAAACTTAAGGAGCCAAATATGAAATTCGCTGTAATTGGTGCAACTGGTTATGTGGGCAACGCCGTGGTGCGCGAGCTGGCCGAGCGCGGGCATGAAGTAACCGCCTTTGTGCGCAACACAGGCAAGACGTTGGCCGCGCCGAATGTAACAGCCGTGCAGGCCGATGTGCATGCAGTCGATTTTGCCGCACAGCTCTCCGGCTTTGATGCGGTGGTGAGCGCGTTCAACCCGGGCTGGACCAATCCGAACATCGGCCGCGATTTCACCGTCGGCTACGCAGCCATCTTGGCGGCAACCAAAGCGGCGAAAGTGCCCTATCTTTTGGCCGTGGGCGGCGCGGGCAGCCTGTTCGTGGCACCCGGCGTGCAGCTGATTGATACGCCGGAATTCCCGAAAGAAATTTTCGACGGCGCCAACGCCGCCCGCAACCTGCTGCGCGACTTGCAAACCCAACACGCCGATGTGAATTGGGCGATGATTTCCCCATCCGCCCGTCTCGGCGCCGACGGCGGCTTCAGTGAAGAGCGCACCGGCCAATACCGCCTGGGTGGCGATGAACTCCTGATGGCGGGCGAGGTGCCGGCCGGCATCAGCGTGGCAGATTTGGCCATTGCGATTGCCGATGATGTGGAGCAGAAAGCACATCTGCACCAACGCTTCACCGCCGCAGCCGTATAAATAATGCATATAAATAATGCATACTAAAAGGCTACCTGAAAACCATTATAGTTTTTCAGGTAGCCTTTATTTCATTCGATAAGTCTGGCACTCGCTGCCCGCACAAATGCTTTTCAGGTAGCCTTCATCATGGCAGCGAGCTTCAACGCAGCCACTGCCAAGTGCTGCCCGGCGGCACGTGCGCCTGGTGCAGCATGGTTTTGAAGTCCAGCCCGTATTGCTCGCTCAGCTTGGCGGCTTTTTTCTGCAGTGCCGCCAGCGGCTGGGGCGCTTGGTTTTGGAAGGCGAGCACGGCCACGTTGCCGTGGGTTTCGGCGGGCACGCACAACACGCGCTGTTCAAACACCTGCGCGAGCCGTTGCAGGAAAAGCGGATAGCGTTTGTCGCCGCTCCACCAATTGGTGACGAAAATGCCGTTGTCGCTCAGGGCGGTGCGGCAGTCGGCAAAAAACGGCTCGGCCACCAGGGCATCGATAATCTGCACGCCATCGAAGCCGTCCACCAGCAAAATATCCGTGCCGCCACGCAGGGTTTTGATGTATTCCGCGCCGTCGGCCTCGATGATTTCAAATTTCTCGCTTTCAAACGGCAATTCAAACAGGCCGCGCGCCACGCTGATTACCTGCGGGTTGATTTCCACCGCCGTTTGCGCCACCTCGGGCAGGTGGGCATCGATCCAGCGTACAAACGAGCCGCCGCCCAGCCCGATTTGCGTGATGTGGCGCACGTTTTCGACAAACAAGAGCCAGGCCATCATGGCGCGGCTGTAGGAAAGCACTAGCTCGGCGGGATAATCCACATTCATCGAGCTTTGCACCGTTTCGCTACCCAAATGCAGCGAGCGGATGTTGCCGTGTTCGGAAATGCCCACTTCGGGCAGGGCGAAACGTGCCGAACGCAGGCGGCGGTAGGGATGACGTGCCATATCAACAAGCCTTTGGCCAAAATGCGGAAGGCGCGCATTCTAGCACGGTTTTCAGGTAGCCTTATACCGCTGCCCCGCCTCTATTCATCAGAATGAAGGCATTCCGCCCGAGGCTACCTGAAAATATAGTGGATTAGAAATAAGAATGGGACAAGGCGGCAAACCGCAGACAGTACAGCAGTACGGCAAGGCAAACCAACGCTGTAGCGAAAGTTAAGTTGGTTTGCTCAGCCTTGCTGCCATTTTAAAGCTGCCGGCAAGCTGCCGGTGTTATACTATTGCTTTTAGCCAAAGCCGTTATTTATTCCTGCCAAGCGAGCCAATGCCGCAGGTATAGAGGAGCACCCCGGCTATACCAGCAATCCAGCACAACGGAGGCAATCATGAGCATTTTGGTCACCGGCGCATCAGCCGGTTTCGGGCGGGCCATCTGCCGCACGCTCGCCGCAGCGGGCTACCGCGTGATCGGCGCGGCGCGGCGTGCCGACAAACTGGACGAACTGCGCGCGGAATTGGGCACCAACTTCCTGCCGCTGCAAATGGATGTGGGCGATACTGCCTCGGTGGATGCCGCGCTCAAAGGGCTACCTGAAAACTTTGCCCAGATCGACTGCCTGGTCAACAACGCCGGCCTGGCATTGGGTTTAGACCCGGCCCATCAAGCCGATTTTGCCGACTGGCAAACCATGATTCAAACCAACATCATCGGCCTCACCTACCTCACCCACCAAGTGCTGCCCGGTATGGTGGCGCGCGGCAGCGGTTATATAATCAACCTCGGCTCGGTGGCCGGCACCTACCCCTACCCCGGCGGCAATGTGTATGGCGCCACCAAGGCCTATGTGCGCCAATTCAGCCTCAATCTGCGCGCCGATTTGGCCGGCACGGGCGTGCGCGTGAGCAATATCGAGCCCGGCCTGTGCGGCGACACCGAGTTTTCCAACGTGCGCTTCAAAGGCGACGACCAACGCGCCGCCGATCTATATAAAAACGTGGACTACATCCGCCCCGAAGATATCGCCGATACCGTACTGTGGCTCTACCAGCGCCCCGCGCACATGAACGTGAACAGCATCGAAATCATGCCGGTGGCGCAGAGTTTCAACCCGCTCGCCGTTGTGCGCCACCCCAGCCAATAATCATAGGAAGCAGCCATGACCAAGCACTCCGCACCCGACTACAAAACCGCCATCATCGCCCGCGCCCGCGAGCAAGGCCTGCAGATTACCACCCTGCGCGAGCAGGTGTTGGATATCGTTTTGCGGCAGGAAGGCGTGATTAAAGCCTACACTGTGCTGGCGCAAATGCAGCAGCAGAGCAACGGCGTGGTGGCGCCGCCCACCGCCTACCGCGCGCTCGATTTCTGGGCCGAACACGGCGTGCTGCACAAAGTGGCCGCGGTAAACGGCTACGTTTTATGCAGCCATGCCCGCCACCATTGCGACGACCACTGCCACAGCAGCGACGAGCAGCAACACCACCACAGCGCCTTCATTTTGGTGTGTACCGAGTGCGGCAACACCGATGAGCAAACCCTCTCCCGCGAATGGCAGGCGCTGTGCGCCGGCGTAGCCGCAGGCGGGTTTAAATTAAAAGAAGAACATGTTGTTTTAACAGGAATATGCAAACAATGCCAGAAATAAAGAAAGCAAAAGTACATCTGTTTTCCGGCTTTTTGGGAACAGGTAAAACCACCGCCCTGCGCCACCTGATGGAGCAAAAGAGTCTCGATGAAAAATGGGTGATCGTGGTGAACGAATTCGGTGAAATCGGCATCGACGGCGCCGTGTTGAGCGACAACGGCATCCCCGTGGCCGAAATCGCCGGCGGCTGCCTGTGTTGCGTGGCCGGGGCGCAGATGGGCACCACCATCAACCGCATGGTGAGCGGCAACAAGCCCGACCGCATCATCATCGAAGCCAGCGGCCTGGCACACGCCGCCAGCGTGATCGACGAGCTGCGCGCCAAACCCTTCGACCAAATGCTGGATATCGGCGCCGTGTTCACCCTAGTCGATCCGCGCCAATTCACCAACCCCGACTACGCCAACCAGCCGCTCTACCGCGACCAAGTGAGCGTGGCCGACGTGCTGATTGCCAACAAAACCGACATGTGCAGCCCCGAAGAAATGGCCGCCTTCCGCAGCAAAGCCGCCCAGCTCTTCCCACCCAAAGCCGCCGTACTGGAAACCACCGACGCCTATTTAGACATCGCCCTGTTGGAAACCCCGGTGGTGGAAAAAAGCCGCTACCGCATCAAAGAGCTGCCCGACAACAGCATGGGTCTGCAGTCGCAAGGCTACACCTTCCCTGCCGGCAGCAGCTTCGACGGCGAAAAGCTCACCAAATTCTTCAACGACCTGCCCAAACTGTGCGAAGGCCTTGTGCGCGCCAAAGGCGTGTTCCAAGTGCTCGGCAGCTGGGTGTGGCTCAACTGGAGCGAAGGCCAATGGGGCGCCAACCAAGTGGCCTGGCGGCGCGACAGCCGCTTTGAAGTGATCGCCAAATCCTTCGACAGCGACACGCTGGAGCAAAGATTGCAAGCCGCGCTGGAAAAATAAGCGGGAGGCCAACTGAAAACAGAGCTGTGCGAGTGTTTGCACAGCTCTGTTTCAGGTAGCCTAGTCAAGACAGGCAAAATGCTGGGTATTGTTCGTTATCCGTTTGCCGGTTCTACAGGCTTTACATAGGTAAAGTTTTGTTTGCCGCATTGCTCCCCCCCCTTGCAATTTACACTGACACCGCATACAACTTGTATGTTCTTAAATCTTTCAACCCACGGGAGTAGACTTATGAAACAAAACATCATCGTTGTCTTAT
Organism: Eikenella sp.; assembly: GCF_057315495.1. Classification (NCBI taxonomy): domain Bacteria; kingdom Pseudomonadati; phylum Pseudomonadota; class Betaproteobacteria; order Neisseriales; family Neisseriaceae; genus Eikenella; species Eikenella sp. Next base: position 25,017 of record NZ_DBHKXY010000010.1, on the reverse strand, counting down.
TCAACATCTCCAGCGAAGCTTATCAAGCCTTTTCTGAATTGAAAGCTTACTCGCAGACAACAGATGCTTTGGTGGCACAAGCCGTTTTGATTAAAAAGGAAAATGGTCTGATTATCCCAGCAGAAAGCACCGACTTTACCGCCAATACGGTCGAAGGCACATGGACGGGCGGCCTCATTGGTTCACTGGTCGGCATTCTCGGCGGTCCTATCGGTGTTCTGTTGGGTGGAGCTACTGGCGCACTCATCGGCAGTGATGCAGGCACTGCCCAAACATTGGGAGAGGGGTTGTTGCTGGAAAATACAGCCAAAAAACTGGATAACGGCAGTACTGCAATCATTATTTTGGCGCAAGAATCCGACGAAGCTGTATTGGATGCTTTCTTCCACCGTTTCAAAACCGTTATTCTCCGGCAAGATGCAGCCGTTGCCCAACAGGACGTATTGGCAGCAATAGAAGCGCAGGAAGAAGTGGCACGTCAGGCACACGAAGCGTGGAAAAAACAGCGCAAAGCCGAGCGCAAAGAGAAAGTGGAAGCCTTCAAGGCCGACATCAAACAAAAATTCGACAAATTGGCAGCCAAGTTGAAATAACACTGCCACCAACACAAGGTATGTAACCGCTCAAATTTTCCGTTTCGGATGCATGCCAAACCGGTTTGAGGCTACCTGAAAATCTATTTTTCAGGTAGCCTCTCCCTTTTTCATGCCCCACCACTCCATCATGCTCACCCCGCAAAGCTGCGACCTGTTCCAACGCCCGTTTTTCCAGTTCGCCCAAATCCGCCAATACCAGCCCGAAACCGAAGCGCAAACCAAGGCCGACTACAAAGCCGCGTGGCAGGTGTGGCGCACGCTGGTTTTGCAGGTAGCCTCCGAATTGGGCGCAGGCTTTGCCCCGCCGCATATCGAACGCTGGTGCAACGGCTGGCAGGTGCGCGCCCACTTTTTCGCCTATTTCAAATATCAAACCCATGCCGATACGGCGGTGATTCTCTCGCTGCTGCTCAACCGCCGCCGGCTCACCGCCAGCCTCGAATGGCACGAATACCGCGCCGCCCGCTCCACCCTGCCGCTGGCCTGCTATCAACAGGCTTTGGCCGATTTCCCGCATGCCGAATTTGCCGACTTCCAAATCTGGCACGGCAACGACAGCGAATACGCCGACTACCCCGCCATCGCCGCCGCCCCGCCCGAAGCCTTCGCCCTGCGCAGCCCGCAGGACTTCCTTTGCCTCGGCCGCCACTTAGAGCGCGACCAACTGGAGCAGGCCGACAGCGCGGCCTGGCTAGTCGAAACCCTGCGCCGCCTGCTGCCAGTGTACGAAGCCTGCCACAACGTGCGGCTGTGAGCGGAAGCAAGCGTTCCCCCCGGCTGCCGTTAAGGCTACCTGAAATCTAAAAGAGACAAACAAAACGGCAGCGTCGCAACGCCGCCCTGCCCCATCATCATCGGAGAAACCCATGGAACTTCCCTTTATCCTGCTGCTCATCACCGGCTTTTTGGCCGGGCTGATGGATGCGGCCGTTGGCGGCGGCGGGCTGTTGCAGCTGCCCGCGCTGTTCGGCGTGTTGCCGCCGGCCACGCCCGTACCCACCGTGCTGGGCACCAACAAGGCGGCTTCGTTCGCCGGCACCTTCACCGCCGCCGGCCAGTTTGCCCGCCGCCTGAAGCTGCCGTGGAAAATGCTGCTGCCCGCCGGCGTGCTGGCTTTTGCCGCCTCGTTCGCCGGTGCGAAGCTGGTGGCCTATGTGCCGGTGCAATATATGAAACCAGCCATGCTGGTGATTATGGTGGCGATGTTTGTGTACACCTTCTTCCGCAAAGATTTGGGGCAAACCGAGCGCACCCACGCGCTCACGCGGGGCGAAATGCTGCTGGGCACGGCGTTTGGCGCGGCCATCGGCTTTTATGACGGACTGTTCGGCCCGGGCACGGGCAGCCTGCTGGCCTTCGTGTTCGTGCGCTTTTTTGCCTACGATTTCCTCACCGCCACCGCCTGCGCCAAGGTAATCAACCTGATGACCAATCTGGCCGCACTGAGCTTTTTCATCCCCAGCCAACATGTGCTGTGGCATTGGGCGCTGCCGCTGGCGGCGGCCAACCTAACCGGCGGCTTCTGCGGCGCAAAGCTGGCGGTGCTCGGCGGCAGCCGCTGGCTGCGTTATGGCTTTATGGCTTTGCTGTGCCTGCTGATTGGCAATTTTGCCCGCCAGCTTTGGTTATCTTAAGCAGCGGGTTTTCGGCGGCTGGCAAAAAGAGTATGCTTAAGGCCGTTTGCCGCATTGTTTATTTGCTATCGTGTTTTCAACTGCACGAAAATTGCTTTTCAGGTAGCCTGATCAGGCAAAATTGAGGCTACCTGAAAACCCTATCCCCCCCTATTCATTCACCTGGAAAAGACACCATGACCCAACCGCTTCATCCGCAAACCCTCGCCATCCGCGGCGCCAAAGAGCAAACCGACTACAACGAACACAACCAAGCCCTGTTCCTCACCAGCAGCTTTATGTTTGATTCCGCCGCCGACGGCGCCGATTTATTTGCCCACAGGAAACCCGGCTTCACCTACTCGCGCACCGCCAACCCCACCGTTTCCGCCTTTGCCCGCCGCATCGCCCTGCTCGAAGGCGGCGAAGCCGGCATCGCCACCGGCACCGGCATGGCCGCCATCCAAGCCGCCTTGCTCACTTTCCTTTCCGCCGGCGACCATCTCGTCACCAGCCGCAGCCTGTTCGGCACCACCCTGGGCTTTATCCAAAACCACGTAACCCGTTTCGGCATCGAAGTCACCCTCGTGCCGCAAACCGACCCCGACGCCTGGCGCGCCGCCATGAAGCCCAACACCAAAATGCTGTTTGTGGAAACCCCGTCCAACCCGCTCAACGAAGTGGCCGACATCGCCGCGCTGGCTGAAATCGCCCACAGCAACGGCGCCCTGCTCACTGTGGACAACTGCTTCTGCTCCCCCGCTCTGCAGCAGCCGCTCAAATTCGGCGCCGATTTATCCGTGCAATCCGCCACCAAAGCCATCGACGGCCACGGCCGCGTGATGGGCGGCGTGGTGTGCGGCCGCGCCGAGCTGATGGAGCAAGTGGCGGTATACACCAACTCCGCCGGCCTTTTGCTCTCCCCGTTCAACGCCTGGGTGCTGCTCTCCGGCTGCGAAACCCTGCCGCTGCGCGTCGAAAAGCAAAGCGCCCAAGCGCAAGCCGTGGCCGAATGGCTGGAACAACGCAGCGAAGTGGCCAAAGTGTATTACAGCGGCCTGCCCAACCATCCCCAAGCCGCACTTGCCGCCAAACAGCAATCCGGCGGCGGCATCGTGGTGGCCTTCGAGCTCAAAGGCGGGCAGAGCGCCGCCTGGCAGGTGATCGACCGCGTTAAAGTATTCTCCAAAACCGCCAACCTCGGCGACGTGCGATCCACCATCACCCATCCCTGGACCACCACCCACTGCCGCCTCGAGCCCCAAGCCAAACTCGAAGCCGGCATCCGCGAAGGCCTGATCCGCCTCTCCATCGGCCTGGAAGACACCGCCGACTTGATTGCCGACTTGCAACAGGCATTGGAAAGCATCCGCTAAGCCCAACGTAGTGCAACGTACAAAAGGCTACCTGAAAACGAATTCAAGATTTTCAGGTAGCCTTCAATCTGGCGGCTATCTATAGCCTGAATAATGATTTCTTCAACACCAGGCATCGCGCCGCAGCCAGCATGGTCAACACGGTATGAAAACGAGGCATTCCGGCCATAGCCCGCCCGCTTCCCCGCCCGATCACACCTGTTCATCCCCCGCCATATCAGGCACAATAGCGCAGTTTTCCACCATCCCGCCTCTTAAATAGCGGAAACACTTATTTTTCATGTCGGGCAACAAGCCAACGGCGTAGGAAGCAAGCGGCGTTTTCGCGATATAGTGGATTAACAAAAATCAGGACAAGGCGGCGAGCCGCAGACAGTACACACGTTACGGCAAGGCGAGCCAACGCTGTACTGGTTTTTGTTAATTCACTATAAAGGCTACCTGAAACCCACCAAACACACATCATGACCACATTCACCCCTCCCCCCTTCGCCGGCCACAGCCCCCTGAGCTGGTATCAGGCCGCATCCCGGCAGCCCGGCTTTATCCGCGATGCCGCCCAAGAAACCGCCATCCGCCGCCTCGACCAGCTCTGGCACAAGCTCAACGCCCACCGCCAGCAACGCGGCCGCCTGCTGGGCAAACTCTTCGGCAAGAAAGCCCAGCCGCCCAAAGGGCTCTATTTCTACGGCGGCGTCGGTCGCGGCAAAAGCTTCCTGATGGACGCCTTCCACGGCTGCCTGCCGCCCGGCACCGCCCGCCGCGTGCACTTTCACGCCTTCATGGCCGAAGCCCACCGCCGCATGCGCGAACACAAAAACCAAGCCAACCCCCTGCAAGCCGTGGCCCGCGACATCGCCCGCGATGCCCAAATCCTCTGCTTCGACGAATTCCACGTGAGCGACATTGCCGACGCCATGATTCTCGGCCGCCTGCTCGAAGGCCTGCTGGCCGAAGGCGTAGTGCTCGTCGCCACTTCCAACTACGAGCCGGCCGGGCTCTACCCGCAAGGCCAAAACCGCAGCAGCTTCCTGCCCACCATCGCCCTGCTCGAAAAAAGCCTCGACATCCTCAACGTAGACGGCGGCCAAGACTACCGCCAACGCAGCCTCAGCCCCGCCGATATCTTTTTCATCCCCGACGATGCCGCAAGCGAAGCCCAGCTCGCCGCCCTGTTCGAGCGGCATACCGGCCAAGCCCCCCAGCCCGGCAGCCTGCCCCTGCTCGGCCGCGAAATCCCCACCCAAGGCCAGGCCGACGGCGTAGTGTGGTTCCACTTCGACGCCCTGTGCCGCGGTCCCCGCTCCCAGGCCGACTACCTCGCCCTGGCCGAAACCAGCCGCATGATTTTCGTCTCGCACATCCCGCAGCTCAACGAAACCGAACGCGCCGAAGCACGCCGCCTCACCTGGCTGATCGACGTGCTCTACGACTACCGCGTCAAACTCAGCGCCAGCCTCGCCGTGCCGCCCGAACAAATCTACACCCACGGCGACTTTGCCAACGAATTCGTGCGCAGCGCCAGCCGCCTCACCGAAATGCAGTCCGAAGCCTACCTCGCCCTGCCGCACCTCACACTAGACAAAGAGGCTACCTGAAAGCGCCGCTTCAGCTACGCCAAAACAGCCCACTCTTTTTCAGGTAGCCTGAACCAACAAGGAAACCCCATGCCCATCAAACTCATCGTCGGCCTCGGCAACCCCGGCCCCGAATACGAAGACACCCGCCACAACGCCGGCTTCTGGCTGCTCGACCAGCTCGCCCAGCAATGGCACAGCCATTGGCAAGACGACAGGAAATTCTTCGGCCACCTCATCCGCAGTACCCGCCCCAGTGGCGAAATCCGCCTGCTCAAGCCGCAAACCTATATGAATCTCTCCGGCCAAGCCGTACAGGCCGTTGCCTCATTTTATAAAATCCGGCCGCAGGAAATCCTCGTCATCCACGACGAGCTCGACCTCGAACCCGGCCGTATCAAATTCAAACTCGGCGGCGGCAACGGCGGCCACAACGGCCTCAAAGACATCCAAGCCCGCCTCGGCAGCCCCGACTTCTACCGCCTGCGCCTGGGCATCGGCCACCCCGGCGACCGCAACGAAGTGGTGAACTACGTGCTGAAAAAACCCCGCCGCGAAGAAAAAGAGCTGATCGAAGACGCCATCGACAAATCCATCGCTACCCTGCCCGACATCCTCGCCGGCAAAATCGAAGCCGCCCAGCGGGTGTTGCACGGGAAATAGCGGCGCTGTCTGCTCACGAAAGCCCAATCATGCTCGAACATTTCGTTTTCCACGATGCCACCCATGCCCGCCTGTTTCACGCCACGATGGAATGGCTGGCTTTGAGCGGCGGCTTTTGGCCATAATGGCGCTTGGGCATTATGAGCGTTGGCCTGGGCGCAGCCTGAGGCTACCTGAAAAATAGGGAATAAGAATGAGCAAAGATTTTCGTGTCTTAAAAGCATCATTGGCCGCAATAATTACCGCACTGGCAACAGGCGTAAGTTTGGGTGTGGTCACACTGCTTCTGGTGTTCTTAGGGCTGATCACGGGTGTATTTGGAATTTATCGTGATGATGCTGATAATGCGTTTTGGGCGGGGATAGCATTATCAATAGCAGGGGCATTGATAGCGGCGGTCGTGGTGTTTATCAATGTTTACTCTACCGACAACAAAAAGCAGGAAGGCAAGCGGCGTGTTCGCATCCGCCGGAGGTGATGAGTGAGGAATTTTCAGGTAGCCTGCAAGCGGTGCAAAGCCCCATCCCTATCTCGGCTATAGTGAATTAACAAAAATCAGGACAAGGCGGCGAGCCGCAGACAGTACACACGTTACGGCAAGGCGAGCCAACGCTGTACTGGTTTTTGTTAATTCACTATATCTTCCTAAGGAGAATAAAATGTTGCGTCATTCATTATGGTTGCTACTGCTGCTCGGCGGCAGGCTGCCCGCTGCGCCCATTCAAGGTTTCTACACCGTGCAGGGCGATTGGGAGCTGGCCTGCAACAACACCGGCACTTGCCGCGCCGCCGGCTATGCCAACGAAAAAGATTACCTTGAATTTCCGGTTTCCCTGCTGCTGCAACGTGCCGCCGGAGAGCAGGCTGTTGTGTCCGCCCGCTTGCAGGCCAGTTATCAAGGCGAGCCGTTTTGGCCGCTAACAGCAGCCAAACTGTCTATCAACGGCCGCCCGGCTGGCCAAATCACCACCGTTCCAAGCTCCAGCAGCGATGGCGTAGTTAAATTATCCGAAGGGCAAACTCAGGTTTTATTAGATGCCTTGAAACACCATGCCACCATCAGCCTACAAGGGCCAGACGGTATGGAATGGCGGCTGTCGTCCGACGGTGCTGCCGCCATTTTGCGCCGTATGGATGCCTTCCAACGCCGCAGCGGTACCCCTTCCGCGCTCATCAATCCCGGCCACAGCCGACGTGCCGTGTTGCAGCCGCAACCATTGCTGGTCATCCATGCAGTTGCCGTGCCTGGCATGCCGCTTGCCCAATCGGCCGGCAGCAATAGCCCATTGATGCCGATAATGCGTGTATTTAACCCCCGCACTGCGCAATACCGTGTATTGCTGCAAAAACTGCGCCGTTTACCGCAGGCAAAATCTTGCGAGTTTGTTGATTCACCAGAACAAAATCCGAAAATTGAAGCCCACCGCTTAAGCGGCGGGCATATGTTGATACAGGCCGACTGTATCCAAACCATCTACAACGACACTACCCAGCTGGTTGTTGTAACCAACCAAGATTTCTCGCAGATTGAATCGATAGTCGGCAGAGAAATCAACCAAGGCTATGGTTATGATGGCATGGTAGCCGGTAGTTTCAAAGGACGAGGCATTGGCGATTGCTGGGGAGGGGCAAGCTGGATTTGGGATGGCAGAAAATTTAGCTTGACCTATTCCGCCCCTGGTCAAATGTGCCGTGGATTTACCGGCGGCGCATGGATCATGCCCACCTTCCTTTCCCTGCCCACCGACACCCCTGAAGCCGAAAAACAAGCAGAATGGAATAGGGAGCGGCTGAAAGAATATGCCGATTAAGCGCTCCCAACCACACCCAAAGCCATGCATCATTTTCAGGTAGCCTTTAAATGAAATACAAAGACCTACGCGACTTCATCGCCATGCTCGAGCAGCAGGGCAAACTCAAGCGCGTCTCGCATCCCGTTTCGCCGCATTTGGAGATGACCGAAATCGCCGACCGCGTGCTGCGCGCCGAAGGGCCGGCGCTCTTGTTTGAACACGCCGTGCGCCCCGACGGCAGCCGCTACGATTTTCCCGTGTTGGCAAACCTGTTCGGCACGCCCGAACGCGTGGCGATGGGCATGGGCGCGGACAGCGTGTCCAAGTTGCGCGAAATCGGGCAGACGCTGGCGTATCTGAAAGAACCCGAACCGCCCAAAGGCATCAAAGACGCGTTTTCCAAACTGCCGCTGCTGAAAGACATTTGGAGTATGGCGCCGAACGTGGTGAAAAACGCGCCGTGTCAGGAAATCGTGTGGGAAGGCGAAGATGTTGATTTGTATAAATTGCCGATTCAGCATTGCTGGCCGGAAGACGTTGCGCCGCTGGTAACATGGGGCTTGACCGTCACGCGCGGGCCGCACAAAAAACGCCAGAACTTGGGCATTTACCGCCAACAACTCATCGGCAAAAACAAGCTGATTATGCGTTGGCTGTCGCATCGCGGCGGTGCGCTGGATTATCAGGAATTCCGCAAACTCAATCCCGATACGCCGTATCCCGTCGCCGTCGTACTCGGCTGCGACCCCGCCACCATTTTGGGCGCGGTAACGCCCGTTCCCGATACTTTGAGCGAATACCAGTTTGCCGGACTGCTGCGCGGTTCGCGGACGGAACTGGTGAAATGTATCGGCAACGATTTGCAAGTGCCTGCACGCGCTGAAATCGTGCTGGAAGGTGTCATCCATCCGAACGAAACCGCGTTGGAAGGCCCGTACGGCGACCACACGGGCTATTACAACGAGCAGGACCATTTCCCCATGTTCACGGTCGAACGCATCACCATGCGCGAAAACCCGATTTACCACTCCACCTACACGGGCAAACCGCCCGATGAACCTGCCGTTTTGGGCGTGGCGTTGAACGAAGTGTTCGTACCGCTCTTGCAAAAGCAGTTCCCCGAAATCACCGATTTTTACCTGCCGCCCGAAGGCTGTTCCTACCGCATGGCGGTGGTCAGCATGAAGAAACAGTACGCCGGACACGCCAAGCGCGTGATGATGGGCTGCTGGTCGTTCCTGCGCCAGTTTATGTACACCAAATTCATCATCGTGGTCGATGATGATGTGAACGTGCGCGACTGGAAAGAAGTCATCTGGGCTGTAACCACGCGCATGGACCCCGTGCGCGATACTGTGTTGGTGGAAAACACGCCCATCGACTATCTCGACTTCGCCAGCCCCGTCAGCGGACTCGGCGGCAAAATGGGCTTGGACGCAACCAACAAATGGCCGGGCGAAACCGACCGAGAATGGGGACGGGTAATCAAAAAAGACCCTGCGGTTACGGCTAAGATTGATGAGATTTGGAGGGAATTGGGGTTGTAAGGGACTGAATCTTGCCGGGCATTTGGGGACTTTTTAGGTAGACTTTGCCATGCTGAAGGATCGGCTTGGGAAATAAAATGAACAATAACGAATTGATTGAACAAATCAAAAATCCACAAACCCCGCTGCGGAACAAAATCCCACTGATTTTAGACCTTGCCGAACAACGCAATTGGGAAATCTACCCGTTGATTTTGGCCGCACTAAACAGTGCGGAATATGCCAAAGTTCGCGGTACGCTGATTTATGCATTGGCAAACTATCCGGCGAAGCCTTTGTTTGAGAAAGCCATCGGCTGGCTGATTGACGGCAATTTCGAAATGGCGCATGAAGCAGCGGGCATTCTCGATAAAATTGAAAAAATAGAAGGTGTACGCGCAGAAAAAGCATATACCGCCCTCACTGCCGCGCTGAACAATCCCGCCAACGAAATATGGCGCATTGAGCTGTTGGAAGAAGTGCTGAGGATGTTTGAATAGCAAAGAGAAATATGTCGATAAGCTCTCCATCGCCTGATAAAGGCTACCTGAAAACCTAAAAAGCAGCCTGCACTTGGTAAATTCAAAGTGCAGGCTGCTTTTTCATCTCCGCCTTCCTGCTGCCATTCCTTGCCACACACCCAAAACCCCTATACCATTCAACCCACTAACCATCAACACAGCCAACCCTCATGCCCGCATCCCTCCCCTTTTCCCTTGCTGAACTCTGGCAAATGCTGCTCACACATTTATGGCTCTCCGGGCTGGCTTTGCTCGCGGCAGTGGCCATTGCCGTGCCTGCCGCCGTGTTGTTTGCGCGCAGACAGCGGGCAGCGGAAGCGGTGTTGCAGTTCACCAATATATTGCAAACCATCCCGTCTTTGGCGCTGCTGGGTTTGCTGATTCCGTTTGTCGGCATCGGTTCGCCGCCCGTCTTGATTGCGCTCACGCTATACGCGCTGTTGCCGATCTTTCAAAACACCTATCTGGGGCTGACCCAAATCGACCAATCGATTCAAGATGCGTACACCGCATTCGGGCTATCGCGTTGGCAATCATTGTGGCGGATTGAGCTGCCGATGGCGTTGCCTGCCATGATTTCGGGTATCCGCACGGCGGCGGTGCTGATTGTCGGCACAGCAACTCTTGCTGCGTTAATCGGCGCAGGCGGTTTGGGCAACCTGATTCTGCTCGGCATCGACCGAAACAACATGACGATGACGTTTACCGGCGCATTGCTCTCCGCACTGCTCGCCGTCGGCGTAAGCGGCATGATTGGGCTGTTGCAAAAATCACGGCGCAAGCTGCCGATTATTCTTGCATTGGCGGTGGGCTTCGGTGCGCTTGGTTTGTCGCAGGTTTCATTTACACCTGCCACACAAAACGTGGTGATTGCCGGCAAAATGGGCAGCGAGCCGGATATTCTAATTAATATGTATAAATTATTGATTGAACGTGAAAATCCGAATATCAAGGTTACAATCAAACCTAATTTCGGCAAAACCACCTTCCTGTTTAACGCGCTGAATAGCGGCGAAATCGACATTTATCCCGAATTCACCGGCACGGTGCTGGAAACCTTGGTGCAAGTGCCGCCCGAGCAGAACAACCGCCATCTGTCGCCAGATGAAACCTATCGACTGGGCAAACAATTATTGGCGGAACAATATCGGCTGGAGTTTCTGCCGCCGATGTCTTATCAGAACACTTATGCGTTGGCAGTCAAAGAGGGTTACGGTGCAGCGCACCAACTGAATGCCATCAGCGACTTAAAGCAGGCTGCACCCGATATCCGCGCCGGTTTTTCGCTGGAATTTGCCGACCGGGCAGACGGCTACAAAGGCATGCAGGCGGCCGGTATTACGCTAAAACATATTGTCAGCCTAGAGCCCGCCCTGCGCTACACCGCCCTGCTGAACGACAAAATCGACTTGGTGGAAGCCTTTTCTACCGATGCTGAGTTGAAACAATATCAATTGCGCCTGCTGAAAGACGATATTGCCCTGTTCCCCGCCTATCAGGGCGCACCGCTGATGAAAGCAGAATTTGCCGCGAAAAATCCGCAAATCGTGGCCGCGCTGAACCGATTGGCCGGCAAAATCAGCGAAACGGAAATGAGCGAAATGAACTACCGCGTAAAAGTACAAGGTGAAAGTGCTGAACACGTGGCGCGGGATTATTTGGAGAAGAATGGGTGGTTAGGGAAATGAAACCGGCAGGGAGTGTTTTCAGGTAGCCTGGAAGCACAAAAAGCAGCCTGCACCTTGTTTTTCAAAGTGCAGGCTGCTTTTTATTTCGGCGCGCGGTTCCGCCGCTTACTCGCCTCACTTGCCGCCGCGTCTGCCGAAGCCGTGCGGCATATCACTTTCAATCACTTTAAACAAACCCGGGCTGGCAGTTACGCCTTTCGGCATGTTGTCCGGCAGGGCTTGGCGCATTTTGGCGGTGGCGGCTTGGAAATCTTCCGTACTGCGCCAACGGGCAATGTTTACCAAATGATATTTGCCGTTCGGGTCAATATTTTGATGCAGGCGCGTGCCGATGTAGCCCGGCTGGGTTTTCAGGAAATCGCGTGATTTCTGCCAAGCCGCAAAAGTTTCGGCTTCTTTACCCTGCGGCACCTCAAAGGTGTTGATGAGTACAACGCTGTTATGCATGGCTTCGCGTTGTGCGCGCCATTGTTCCGCTTTGGCGGTGCAGCCTGCAACGCAAAGGAAAACTGTGGCGGCAGCGACAGCGATAATGGTTTTTTTGCGGGTATTCATGTGTAAACTCCTAATATAAAGTGTGTTGGGAAAAATTGAGGATTTAGGCTTTTTTCTTCGGCTTGCGGATAGAAAAACCGTCTTTCATGCTCAAGCCCAGCAGCGTCAGATTCGTCGCGCCTGCAATCAGTTCTATACTTTGTACGATGTAAAACACGCTGTCAAACTGTCCTACGGCGGCGCGGCTGTTTAAGAAAAACGCGCAAGGCAGCAAAATCAATACTCCGTTAGCGGCGATAAAGGGCATACGGCGGCGTTTGGCGGCAATCGCGGCGTGTTTGCTTTTACCGCCCATTTTCATGCCCGTTGCGCCTGCGGTTGCCATGCAGGCAATCAACCCGAACAGCGCATAAACAATGGTTTGCCTCACGGCGGCGACGGTTTCGTGCGAGCCGAAGAGTTCGCTGAACACGGTGCTGCTCCAAAACGAGGCGATGAATAAAAATGCGCCCGCTCCTGCGGCGGCGTGGATTTTGCGTAAAGTATTGCGGTTCATCATGGTTGCCTTTGAACATTTAAGAGAGGCCGTCTGAAAGCGTTTAGATAGCAAGCTATCGAGCTGAAATAAGTATAGCGTGCTATGAATTAAAATAGCAAGCTATGTTTGTGATATAATCCGCAACAATTTGATTTGAAAGGAAACAAAGTGAACGAAGTTTTCAAAACTGAATCGGCAGGCTATCTGATGAACCACATTGCACGCCAATTTGCCATTTTATTGGGCGAAGGTTTGAAGCCTTTGGGTATCGCCCCAGCGCAATTTCCGATATTGCTGGAACTGTGGCAGAAAGACGGTTTGAGCCAGCAGGAATTGGTGGAACGCGCCGATTTGAAGCAGGCAACGATTGCCAACACCTTGGCGCGGATGGAGCGCGACGGCCTGATTACGCGCGAACCGAATCCCGACGATGCGCGCAGCCGCCTGATTATGCTGACGGAGCAAGCTCGTGCCTTGCAGCAGCAGTCTACGGAAATTGCCAAAGCCATCAACCAAACGGCTTTGTCGGATTTGTCGGCAGACGAACAGAAGTTGTTTTTGGAAATGGCGGCAAAAATTGTGGCACGACAGCAAGAGATGATTGCAGGCGGGAAGACGGATTGAGGGTTTAACTTCGTTGAAGCTCTGCTTTCAGGCAGCCTGCAAACCAAAAAATCAGCCTGCTTAATACAGGAATCACATCCATGCAAAACAACCCCATCCCCTTCATCGAATTTCACGGCACAGGCAAGCAATATGACGGCAAATATGCCGTGCGCGATTTGGATTTGACCATTTATCAAGGCGAATTTTTCGTGTTGGTGGGCGGTTCGGGCAGCGGAAAATCCACCACTTTACGCATGATTAACGCGCTGATTGAACCGACCGACGGCAACGTTTATCTGCACGGCAAACGCATTAAAGACTATGACATCCGCCAGCTGCGCCACCAAATCGGCTATGTATTGCAGCAAATCGCCCTGTTCCCCACCATGACCGTGGCGGAAAACATCGCGCTCATGCCCGACATTTTGGGCTGGCCCAAAGCCGAACGCAAAACTCGCGTGAACGAATTATTGGAGTTGGTGGAACTCGACCCCGCACGCTACCGCGACCGCTATCCGCACGAACTTTCCGGCGGCGAACAGCAGCGCATCGGCATTTTGCGCGCCATCGCCGCCAAGCCCCAAGTGCTGCTGATGGACGAACCGTTTTCCGCGCTCGACCCGCTGGTGCGCACCGTGCTGCAAGACCAAATCGCCATGATTCACCAGAAATTCGGCACCACCATCGTGTTTGTAACCCACGATATGCAGGAAGCCCTGAAACTCGCCTGCCGCATCGGCGTGATGCACAACGGCCAACTCGTGCAAATCGGCACGCCCGAAGAAATCAAAAAGCAGCCTGCCAACGATTACGTGCAATCGCTGTTTGCCGCCGCCGACACACCCGATGCCGAACGTATCATCCACCAATTCCTGCGGCTGGACCAAAAAGGACAAGAGGCGGTGAGGCAAGCGTTGCTTTGATGCGCGTTTGAGGCTACCTGAAAACCTAAAAAGCAGCCTGCACTTTGAATTTCCGAAGTGCAGGCTGCTTTTTCATGTTCAGACCGTCTAAAACGCTCAAATATCCACAATCTGCCGTTCCATCCCTTTCACCGGCGGCAGCCACGGCGAATTGGTCAGGCAGCGTTGCCACAGCGCGTCAGGCAGGCGGTAGTGGTCGGCTCGGGCGGGGTCGAGGTCGGTTTGAATGTCGGCATCGCGGTCGTCGCGCAGCAAATCGGCTAAATCGGGGTTAATCATCACGGTTTTGCCCAGCGCAATAAACTCTGCCCAGCCGGTGTTCAACGCTTTGGCAATGTCGCTGCCGGTATAAAGGTTGCCCACGCCGATTAAGGGCAGTTTGCCACCGATGCGCTCGTGCAAAAGTTCCATGCGGGGGCGGTTGGTGTCTGCGCCGCGTCGGGCGTGTTTGTAGAAGTCCCACAGGGAAACATGCAGATATTGCAGCGGTTTTTGCACCAGCGCGTCTACGAGTGCGAAAGTTTCTGCCATGGTGATGCCCTGCTCGCCGGGCTCTTCGGGCGAGAATCGGTAGCCCAAGATGAAGTCGGGTTTGGCGTGCGCTTTGACGGCGGCGGCAACGGCATCGACCACGGCCAGCGGGAAACGCAGGCGGTTGTGCAGGCTGCCGCCCCATTCGTCGGTGCGGCGGTTGGTTTGGGCGGACACGAATTGTTGCAGCAGGTAAACGTTGGCGCCGTGGATTTCCACGCCGTCAAAACCAGCCTGCATTGCGAGGGTGGCGGCCTTGGCATAGGCGGCGATGAGTTGTTCGATTTCGGCGGCGGTCAGTTCGCGCGCGCCCGTAGCCTCATCGGCGGACGGAGCGACGATGTCGCCGCAGAGCTCTTTGGGAGCCAGTTTGCCGCCGTGGTGGATTTGCAAGATAGCTTTCGCGCCTTGCGCCTGGGCGATTTGGGCCACTTCGCGCAGGCTGGGCAAATCGTCCTCATTGATGGCATACGGCTGGCCGTGAAAGGTTTTGCCGTTGGCCTGCACCAGTGTGGCGGCGGTGATAAACAGGCCGAAGCCTTTGAAGCGGTTTTGCAAAAACGTGCGCTCTTGGTCGGTGATATGGCCGTTTTCGTCCGAAGCGAAATGCGTCATCGGGGCGACGGCGAGGCGGTTGGGAACGGTGGCGCCGTTGTTGAAGGTGTAGGGCTGGAAGACGGGATTCATGTTGGATTCCTTGTGTGGTGGGAGTTTCAGGTAGCCTGAAGCGGCGGGCGCATTCGGTATACACACAGTTGCCGTATCAGCAGCACTGTGCTAGTTGGGCAGTTTGACTGGGTTTTCAAGCAGACAGGCTACCTGAAAATACCACGAAGCAACCGGCATTTTCCCCTCAATATGCTGCCTCAACCTATCTGGATAGGCCGATTTGGAACTTTCAGGTAGCCTTTTCAGCCCAACAGGCAATGCCACAAATTCAGGCAACCTAGCATAGGCATTTGAAAATTAACAGCCCAAACCTAGATGCCCGATAAAACCTTTATAATCGTGCTACCAACTTTTCAGCCAGCCTCATCCTAACACACCACAGAAAGCCCGCCATGCTCATCCTGCTCGACCAAGACAACGTGCTCGCCGACTTTGAAAGCGGATTTCGCCGCTATTGGCGCGGCCGCTTCGGCGAAGACGCGCCGATAGAAGGCAAAGAACACATTTTCTACATCCGCGACCGCCTGCCCGAGCACCTGCGCCCGCACGCGACCGAACTCTACGGCGCGGTCGGTTTTTTCGAAAGCCTGCCGCCCATGCCCGGCGCGGTGGAAGCCGCCCACGCCCTTTTGGCCGCCGGCCACGATGTGCGCATCTGCACCGCGCCGGTAAACCAATACCGCTACTGTGCCGGCGAGAAAATCGCCTGGGTGGAACAACACTTGGGCGCGGAATGGACACGGCGCGTGATTATCGCCAAAGACAAAACCTGGGTGCGCGGCGACATCCTCATCGACGACAAGCCCACTATCGAAGGCAGCCTGCCGCCCCTGTGGCAACACCGCCTCTACGATGCGCCACACAACCGCCACCTGAACGTACCGCGCATTGTGTGGACAGAGCCGGAAACCTGGGCGGATTTGCTGGATAATTGATGCCGCCAGCTTGAAGGCTACCTGAAAAAGGAGTGCAACTATTTTTCAGGTAGCCTTTCTTATTCAAATAGCACGCCACTCTGCTCCCCGGCCAATAATTATCTTTCCCGCTCATCCGCACCTAAACTCTGCTTATGCAGAAACTACTTTCCTGCTTTTCAGGTAGCCTCCACTATTCTGCTGAATCAGCGGGGAAATTTATTCACAGCCAATCAATTTGCCTGTTGCCTGCCGCTTTTTCCGTTGTTATACTCATTTCCCGATTAATGAAATAAATCTGCGGCCAATGTCCATCTGGCCACAAAGCTAAAGCGCTTATTTCTCCACATCGGGCAATAAACGGAGAAATTGGGCTTTGGCTTTTGCTTTTGGCGGATGCGGATTAGGCGCAAGAAAGGAGAAAGTGAAATGAATGCCGTAGTGTTGGCTGTGCTGGTGATGCTGATTTTGTCGGCGGCACGCGTACACGTTGTGTTAAGCCTGGTGATTGGCGCATTTGTGGGCGGCCTGGCCGCCGGGTTGCCGCTGGCGGATATTACCGACCCGGCCACCCATGAAGTCATCACCAAAGGCGTGATTACCCATTTCCAAAGCGGCCTGGCCGGCGGTGCGAAGATTGCGCTCTCCTATGCCATGCTCGGCGCGTTTGCCATGGCAATTGCCCACTCCGGCCTGCCCTATCAGCTGGCCGGCATGGTGGTGCGCAAAATGGGCGGCGATGCCAGCCGCGACCAAATCCCCTCCGGCGTAAACGGCCTGAAATGGGGGCTGATTGGCGCACTCTTGCTGATGAGCATCATGAGCCAAAACATCATCCCGATCCACATCGCCTTCATCCCGATGGTGGTGCCGCCGCTTTTGCTCGTGTTCAACCGCATGCAGATCGACCGCCGCCTGCTGGCCTGCGTGCTCACCTTCGGCCTGGTAACCACCTATATGTTCCTGCCTTATGGTTTTGGTGCGATTTTCTTAAACCAAATCCTGCTGGCCAACATCCAAAAAGCCGGTATGGACGTGCAGGGCGTCAACGTGATGGAAGCCATGGCGATTCCCGCCGCCGGCATGCTTGTGGGGCTGCTGCTCGCCTTCGTCCACTACCGCAAACCGCGCCACTACACCAATAACCAGGTGGATTTGAGCTCCGAGCAGGCTGCGGCCAACGCGCCGAAAATCTCCACCTACCGCAGCGTGGTGGCCGTGGTGGCGATTGTGGCTTCCTTTGTGGTGCAGCTGGTGTACGACGACGCGCTGCTCTTGGGCGCGATGATCGGCTTCGGCGTATTCATGGCCACCGGCGTGGTGCGCCGCCGCGAAGTGGATGCGGTATTCGACAGCGGCCTACGCATGATGGCGATGATCGGCTTCATCATGATTGCCGCCCAGGGCTTCGCCGAAGTGATGCAGGCCACCGGTCAGATCAAACCCTTGGTCGACACCAGCGCCAGCCTGTTCGCCGGCAACAAAAGCATGGCCGCCCTGGTTATGCTCGCCGTCGGCTTGTTGGTAACCATGGGCATCGGCAGCTCCTTCTCCACCCTGCCCATCATTGCCTCCATCTACGTTCCCCTGTGCGCCAGCATGGGCTTCTCGCCGCTGGCCACCGTGGCCATCATCGGCACCGCCGGCGCGCTGGGTGATGCCGGATCGCCTGCTTCCGACTCCACCCTCGGCCCCACTTCCGGCCTAAACGTAGACGGCCAGCACGACCACATCTACGATTCGGTTATCCCCACCTTCATCCACTACAACCTGCCGCTGATGGCCGCAGGCTGGGTGGCCGCCATGGTGCTGTGATGACGCAGAACGACACCGAAGCGCGGCTGGCCGAACTGGAAATTCAGGTCGCCCTGCAAAACGACCTGCTCGACAGCCTGAACGATACCGTCGCCCGCTTGCAGCAAGCCTTAGACTTGCAACAGGCTCAGCTGCGGCTGCTCTACGGCCGCTTGCAGGAAAAAGACGGTAGCGGCACCAACCAAACCTTTAATCCCGCTGCCGAAATCCCACCGCATTATTAAAGGCCAAGCGTGTATCAACCAAGAGGCTACCTGAAAACGTTTTATGTTTTCAGGTAGCCTCTTGCCAACTTGCCTATTCCTTTTCTATCATTCCGCCCCTCATTTCCACCATAAGAAAGCACATCATGCCCTCCCCAATCTCCATCGGCCGTACCGCCCTCCTGGCCGGCCTCGTTTGCCTCACTGCCGGCTGCGCCAGCCTAGACACACGTATGAAACGCTTTGTTGGCAAACCCATCGATGCCGTTATTAAATCCTATGGCGTCGAACCGACAGAAGGTAGAGTCAAATCGGGAAACAATCGCTATGCCTACCTCTGGCGCTATACTTATTACTCCTACGGCGGCCGTGAATACGAAGGCAACAGTCAAAACGGTCCCATCATTACCAACTACTATAGCGACGTCTGCTACGGCCAAAACCAAGACCGCATCTTCTACACTGATAACCAAGGCATCATCGTGGATTATTATTGGCAAAACAGCAACAAATGGCGCGTGAATTGCCGCACTCACCAAATTGGCCGGTATTTCCGAAGATCTCTGTAATCAACCACATCCTTCAAACTACATTGATGCGTTTGCCATAACGGAAACGGTTTAGCCACAGCAAAACCTTATCAAATAGTGGGAAAATAAGAGTGGAATAAAGCGAAAAGCCGCAGACAATACAACCTAGCGAACTTACACAGTAGCATTCTTATTTTGATCCACTACAAATCAAGGCTACCTGAAACTTTCAGGTAGCCTTTCTACACTGCCAACACACTTCAAACACACAAAAAATAGCAGCCCGAAGGCTGCCCAAATAAGTCTTACAAAAGGAAATCTGGTGGAGGCGGGGGGAATCGAACCCCCGTCCGAAAGTCCTCTACAGAGCGTTCTACATACTTAGTCTTGCCAACTTAGAATCTCGCCCCCATTCTGCCGACAGACAGGCTGTTTGGGAGCCAGTTACCTTAAATCTCATTTCCCGCCAAGTAACCCGACGGGAAACCAGTCAATGTAGAATGACGTTGCAGTAGCTTACGCTACACAGCCCATTGACCAACTGCTGCAACGGCAGGCCTTAGGCGGCCAATGCGAAAGTTTCGTCGTTTGCGACTATTTAAATTCAGTGTTTTACGGGAAATCTGAGACCCCGGTATGCCCGCATCTGCTTCGCAACCCCCGTCGAAACCAAGGTCGCCCCCAGATAAAGGAAGGTGGATTATACGCTGCCGGCCAGCTTTGGACAATTCGTTTTGCCAGCCGCCCCCCTAAAGGCTACCTGAAAGTGCAACTTCAACAAGATGAACCGACGTCTTGGCGCAGCCAAAGCCTGGTTTCTGCGAAGCTAAAGCGTTGGTTTCGGCTAAGCGGATCGATGGCTTGGCATGCCAAGGTGAGTTGCCGCCCAACCTTCTTCTCGCATTTATAGTGAATTAAATTTAAACCAGTACAGCGTTGTCTCGCCTTGCCGTACTATTTGTACTGTCTGCGGCTCGCCGCCTTGTCCTGATTTAAATTTAATCCACTATAATTTCCGCACAATAAAAAATCGGCCGGAAAACTCCGACCGATTTTCTAATCGGGCATTAGGCCAAAGCGGCTTTGGCTTTTTCAACCAGCTGCGCGAAAGCAGCTTTGTCGAATACAGCCAAGTCGGCCAATACTTTGCGGTCCAGCTCGATAGCGGCGCGTTTCAGGCCGTTCATGAATTTGCTGTAAGACAGGCCGTGCTGGCGGGCACCGGCGTTGATACGGGCAATCCACAGTTGACGGAACTGGCGTTTGCGCTGACGGCGGTCGCGGTAGGCATATTGGCCTGCCTTCATCACCGCCTGTTTGGCAACACGGTAGACGTTCTTACGACGGCCGCGATAGCCTTTGGCCAGAACTAATACTTTTTTATGACGGGCATGTGCGGTTACACCGCGTTTTACGCGTGGCATATTTCAGACTCCTTTAAGCGTAGGGCAACATTTTGTGAACAGAAGCCACATCGCGCTCGTTTACCATAGCGGTACCGCGCAGCTGGCGTTTGTTCTTAGTGGTTTTTTTGGTGAGAATGTGGCGTTTGAACGCGTGGGCGCGTTTGATGCCACCGTTGCCCAGCACTTTGAAGCGTTTCTTCGCACTGGATTTGGTTTTCATTTTAGGCATGGGAAAACTCCATTGGTTTATCGGATTAGGCATCGGGAGGCTGCCTGCAACAGGCCGCGCTTAATACCCGAAACCACGGTTTTATGCCGCACACACAATACTGAAGCCGTTTCCCGCGTGCAGCGGAGCGGAAAACGGCGAATTATACGGTTACTTCTTCTTGGGTGCAACCATCATCACCATCTGGCGGCCTTCCATTTTCGGAAACTGTTCCACAACGGCCACTTCGGCCAAATCGGCCTTCACACGTTCCAGCAGCTGCGCGCCCAAATGCTGGTGCGCCATTTCGCGGCCGCGGAAACGCAGGGTGATTTTCACTTTGTCGCCATCGGCCAAGAAGCGGGTAACGTTGCGCATTTTGATTTGGTAATCGCCTTCGTCGGTGCCGGGGCGGAATTTGATTTCCTTAATCTGCACCTGTTTCTGCTTTTTCTTGGCTTCGTCGCGTTTTTTCGACTGCTCGTATTTATATTTGCCGTAGTCCATCAGCTTGCAGACAGGCGGTTTGGCGGTGGGGGAAATCTCCACCAAATCCACGTCTTGCTCTTCGGCCATGGCCAGGGCTTCTTTCACGGTTACGACGCCGAGCTGCTCGCCCGTGCCGCTGATTAAACGCACTTCTTTGGCGTGAATTTCGCCGTTGATCCGTGCTTCGCGTTCTTGTGCGATGATGAATCTCCTATTAAGGTTAGTCTGGTGGTGCGCTTTGGCGCACCTGCTGTTCAGGTAGCCTGATGGGGACAACACTGTTCAACCCGGCCACCAAACCACTGTATTTTATCAAAAACCGCTGCGCTTGGCGCAACGTGCCCGCGATTATAGCAAGTTTCGCCGTAAATACACCAAAAACCTGCGTTTAGCCGCCCAAAACGATACTTCCCACCAACAATCCAAGCAATCTGTGCGAGCGATGCTCTCGATTTTGCCTGCTTACTGTCAAACATGCGCTGCGTATCCGCCCGATTTTTTCAGGTAGCCTCCAGCAATCGCCGATACAGTGCCGCATCTTGCTGTGAAAAACAACAGAACACCACCCGCTCCATCTGCGGGCATTGCAGCAGCGTTTCGCGCACCGCCCGAATCGCAATTACTGCTGCCTCACGTGCGGGGTAGCCATACACGCCGGTGCTGATACAGGGGAAAGCGATGCTTTGCGCACCCTGTTCGGCAGCCAGGCTCAACGAATTGGCATAGGCTGCGGCCAACAGCGCCGCTTCACCATGCTGTCCGCCGCGCCACACCGGGCCGACGGTGTGCACCACCCAGCGCGCCGGCAGCCGGTAGCCCTGCGTGATTTTGGCCTCACCGGTGCGGCAGCCGCCCAGCCGGCGGCACTCGGCCAACAGCTCCGGCCCGGCGGCACGGTGTATCGCACCGTCCACTCCGCCGCCGCCCAATAGCGAAGAATTGGCGGCATTGACTATCGCGTCCACCGCCAGCATGGTGATATCGGCTTGGCATACTTCCAAAGTGGCAGTCATATCGGTTTCCTTTGTTTTAAATGAGAGGCTACCTGAAATTGCTTCAGCCTTGCCGTAGTCTATTTTGCTGCGTTGCGGCAAAAGTTTTCAGGTAGCCTGATTCTCCGTTGGTACAATACGCCTAGTTTACTGCCCGCACTATCCAAAGGCTACCTGAAATCTATGCTGCCATTTCCACTGCACCAACGCATTAGCTCCGTAGAAAAATGCGCTTTCAGGTAGCCCTTCCTGTTTCAGGTACAATACCCGCCGTCTCCTTATTCATTCACTCCCAACCGCCGTGCCCTACTGCCAAGTTGCCCTCAATGTTCCGCTCGACACGCTGCTTACCTACCGTGCCGACCGTATTCCCGCGCCCGGCACCCGCGTGGCTGTGCCGTTTCGCGGTAAAACCGTGGCCGGCATCGTGTGGGGCGCGTGCGAAGAGCCGGAAATCAGCCCGGCCAAAATCCGCCCGCTCGCGCAAGTGTTTGAACACGAACCGCCGTTGCCCGCCGCCTGGCGCGAACTGATTGAATTTACTGCCCGTTATTATCACCACCCCATCGGCCAAACCGCCTTCACCGCCCTGCCAGCCGGCCTGCGCGAAGCTAAGCCCTGCCCGCCGCCGCAGCCGGAAACCTATTTTTCGCTCACCGATTTGGGGCGGCAACAGCCCGCACCACCACCGCACCACCGCCGCAAGGCCGCGCTGTGGCAGGCGCTGCTGGAGAGCCCGGTGAGCCAAAGCGCCGCCTGCACCATCGCGCCGCAGGCCGCCGCCCAGCTGGCAAGCTGGCAGGCGCAAGGCTGGCTGGCAGCCGAAACTGGCACTCTGCCCACCCACATGCCGATTCCGCCCTCGCCCGTACCGCTCAACCCCGAGCAGCAGGCCGCGGCCGATGCGGTGGCGCAGGCGCAGGGTTTTGCCCCCTTCCTGCTGCATGGCATCACTGGCAGCGGCAAAACCGAAACCTATTTCGAAGCCATGGCCGCCGCGCTTGCAGCGGGCAAACAGGTGCTGTTCCTGCTGCCTGAAATCAGCCTCACGCCGCAGCTTATCGCCCGCCTGCAACAGCGTTTTGCCGATGTGCCGACTGCCGTGCTGCACAGCCAAACCGCCGCCGGCGAGCGCACCCAAGGCTACCTGAAAGCCATGTGCGGCCAGGTGCGGCTGGTGGTGGGCACCCGGCTGGCAGTGTTTACGCCTCTGCCGGATTTGGGGCTGATTGTGGTGGATGAAGAACACGATTCCTCGTTCAAACAAGACAGCGAACTGCGCTACCACGCCCGCGATTTGGCCGTGTGGCGAGCACGGCAGGCAGGCTGCCCGATTGTGCTCGGCAGCGCCACACCCTCGCTGGAAAGCTGGCACAAGGCGCAAAGCGGCGGCTACCGCCTGCTCAGCCTGCCGCAACGCGCCCGCGCTGCCGCCCGCCTGCCCGAAATTCGCCTGATCGACATCCGCCGCGAGCCATTGGACCAAGGCTTCAGCCCGGCCGCTTTCAAGCTTTTGCAGCAAAATCACGCCGCCGGCGGCATGAGTATGGTGTACCTCAATCGGCGCGGCTTCGCCCCCGCCCTCTTCTGCGGCGACTGCGGCCACACCTTCGGCTGCCCGCACTGCTCCGCCAAGCTGGTGCTGCACCAGCGCGCGCACCAGTTGCGCTGCCACCATTGCGGGCTGGCGGTGCCGATTCCGAAAAAATGCTCCGACTGCGGCAACCAAGACCTCACCGCGGTGGGCATCGGTACGCAGCGGGTGGAAGAAGCCCTGCGCGCGCAGCTGCCCGATGCCAAAATTGAACGGGTAGACCGCGACAGTGTCGCCCGCAAAGGCGACTGGCAGCGGCTCTACCAGCGCATCGCCGCCAACGGCGTGGATATTTTGGTGGGAACGCAGATGCTGGCCAAAGGCCACGATTTCGCCCGCCTGAATTTGGTGTTGGTGCTCAATGCCGACGGCAGCCTCTACAGCGCCGACTTCCGCGCCCCCGAGCGGCTGTTTGCCGAACTGATGCAGGTGGCCGGCCGCGCCGGGCGTGCCGAGCTGCCCGGCCGCGTGTTCATCCAAACCCGACTGCCGGAGCATCGCGTGTATCAAACGCTGCTGCGGCAAAACTATGCCGACTTCGCTGCCGGCGAACTGGCCGAGCGCGAAAGTTTCGATATGCCGCCCTTCTCTCATACCGCCGCCATCCGTGCCGATGCCGCCAATATGGCCGATGCGCTGGAATTATTGCGCCTGGCTGCCGAATGGGTGGCACAACAAAGGCTACCTGAAAGCGCAGAAACCGAAGCTGCAAAAGTGCTCTGCCTCGGCCCGGTGCCCATGCTGCTGGCCAAACTCGCCGGCCGCGAACGCGCCCAGGTGTTTCTGGAAAGCCCCAGCCGCAAAGCGCTGCACCGCCAAGTCTCCCTCTGGCAGCAAGCCCTCGCCGCGCTGGCACGGCAGTTTGCCGCGGCCAGATGGTCGGTGGATATCGATCCCTTGGAAATGTAAGCTGCCAGTATTCAGTGTCAGCACCACGCATTCATAAAAGGCTACCTGAAAATACCCCCACCCTTTCAATGGAGTATTTTTCAGGTAGCCTTGCTGCAATAAGCTGCCTTTAAGCTAAAACCGCCAAAGGCAGATAAGCTTTCTCTCCCCTGCGCCGCTATTCAAATCTGCTCCCGCCAAGCGGCCCGCTAGCCATTGGGCAGGAAAAAGGCTACCTGAAAACAGCAAATCTGTTTCAGGTAGCCTTTTCTACGTTCTAAGGGTTACGCCAACACGCGGGCAAACAAGATATTGTCTTCCAAATCGATGTGGTCACGCAAATCGTCCACCAGCTCTTGCGCCAGGCTGTAGAGCTGTTGCCAGCTGCGGCAGGCATCGGCGGGAGCTTGCAGATTGTTCGTGATTTTCAACAAGCGTTCGATGGCGGCATCGTGCTCGGTGTGTTCATGCATCATCATGCGCACGGGCATGGCGGCGGCGCGGCCGGCACCTTGCTTGAGCATGGGGAACAGGATGCGCTCTTCTTTCATCATGTGGCTGAGCAGTTCGCCTTGAATGGTATGCAGCAAGGGAACCATCTCGGCAGGAAACGTGCCTGCATGCACGCCGGCCACTTTTTCGGCCAGGGGGACGAGTTCGTCGAGCTGACGGCGGTGGGTGTCGTGATAGCGCGGCAGGATGTGGTCGATTATGTCGCTGTCGGAGGCGTTTTGCCAGAGTTCGTGATCAATCATGAGCGTGGTGTCCTTTATATGGTTCTATAAAAAAAGGGGCTGTACTAGATTAACCCTAAATT
Organism: Eikenella sp.; assembly: GCF_057315495.1. Classification (NCBI taxonomy): domain Bacteria; kingdom Pseudomonadati; phylum Pseudomonadota; class Betaproteobacteria; order Neisseriales; family Neisseriaceae; genus Eikenella; species Eikenella sp. The sequence continues at coordinate 46 of NZ_DBHKXY010000010.1, read as the reverse complement.
CCACACCAATCCCGCAAGATTTTTAGCTGTCGGGACGGTGTGCCGA